>JAJZKF010000069.1 GCA_021804305.1 Microcaldota archaeon
TAGGTTGGCGTTATCCTTACCGCATGTCTCTTATGCGGAAGCTTATCTCGAGAGGTTGCGCTCCGTATCCGCTGCAGTTGAACAGGGAGAGGCGAACGGAGCCGGAGCAGCGGAGCGCTTCGGCCTTAGGATAAGGGTCATAAGGCGCGGCAGGCTGTATACCGTCTCTACTGACAAGGAGGATATTAGGGCATTGGATTCCTGCCTCAGAAGAATGGGGGAGTTTGGAGGCAAGGCTGCGGTGACCTCGCTCTCTGAAGAGAGAAAGGAGAATGCATCTTATTCTGTAAAGGAAGCCATACCTATTGAGGATGGCAACCCTCTAAGTGAACTAGACAAGGCAGAGAAACGGGCAGCCTCACTTGGATTTGTGAAATACAGGAGTTTCTATGCTTCATTAGGCAGGTCAGAATCCTATTACCTGAATGCTGAGGGAACGGAGATATATGCGGATGTGCCTTCGTTCAGCTTCTTCGGGAGCATAATAGCAAGTGTAAATGGCGAGAGCAGGCAGCGCTTCCTGCAACTTGGCGGAGTGGGCGGATATGAAAGTTTTGAGAAGCTCCTTATAGATGATGCTGTTGCGGAAGAGGCCGGGAGGCTCAGGAACGTGATGGAGAAGGGAGTAAGTTTGCCCAAGGATAAGCTTAAGAGGATAAGGAATGTGGTTGCTTCCCCTGAGATCGTCGGAATAGCCGTGCACGAGAGCATCGGCCATGCAAATGAAGCAGACAGGATAATGGGCAGGGAGGCGGCGCAGGCGGGCATGAGCTATCTGGAAGTCGAGGATGCGGGAAAGAGGATAGCTTCCGAGGCGGTAACGATAATAGACGACCCAACGATAAAGAACTCCTATGGGTACTATTTATATGATGACGAAGGAGTGAAGGCCTACGGGAAGAAGATAGTCGAACGCGGATTCCAGAAGGAATTCCTTACCAACAGGGAATATGCAGCCGAGCTTGGAAAGAAAAGCAACGCCTCCTCGAGGAGCGATGACTACTCAAATGAACCGATAATAAGGATGTCTAATACTTACCTTAAGCCCGGCAGGTACGGACCTGATGAGCTGATGGAAGAGGCGCGTACCGGAATATATATACGCAGCTTCATGGAGTGGAACATAGACGATACACGCAGCTTTGCCAGATATCAGGGAAACGAGGCATATCTCATAGAGAAAGGGGAGGCATCCAAACCAGTCAAGAATTATGTCCTGGAAGCAGGCACAGCAGAGCTCTGGAACTCTGTCGCAATGGTGGGAAATGATTTTGGATTGTACGTAGGCAGCTGCGGAAAGGGGGAGCCGATGCAGGGGGTTCCGGTAACAATGGGCGGAGGCTCTGCACTCCTTGCCTTTGGAAGATGATCGTATGGCAACGCTTGTTGAGAAAGCCGTAAGGATTGCAATGAAGGCAGATTTTGACGACGCAGTAGCCATTGTAAAAGACGAGAAGGAGGATTACCTGAAGGTGGCAAACTCTAAGGCAGACTCGCTTGTGGAGGAGCATGACAGGATAATCACTGTATTCCTTGCGAAGGATAAGAGGCTGCTCTTTGTGAGTATGGAGAACCCTACGGATTCTATGCTTGAGCGGAGGATAAAAAAGGCAGCTGTCGAGATTGCGGCCATACGTCCTAAAAATGATTACAATGGGATAGCGCATGGCAGGAAGCATTATGGCGCAGATAGAGGTGCATATAAGGAATTCACAAACATCGATGCCGGTTTTCTCTCCGATATGGCAAACGGGATGATAACCGGAGCGGAGGATGGAGGGGCTGCGGCTGTTGCAGGCACTCTTTACCTCAACTCAAATGCTACCGAATTCTGCACGAGCGGAGGATATTCGGGCGGGAGCTTCTCGGCGCATATGCGGGTCTCGATAAGGTGCTTCGGAAAGATCTCCTCTTTTCAGGATTTCGCAGTGCTGAAGAGCGCCGGAGATCTCGACGCATATGAGTTCGGGAAGAAGGCTGCGGAGATGTCCAATATGGTTAAGAAGAAGGGAAAGACAGATGCAGGCAGATATGACATTATATACATGCCTTCCCCTGCGGGCTCTCTCTTGTCTAACATAAACTCCATGGCGTGCATGGGCAATATAGAGACGGGAAGCCCGTTAAGCGGCAAGCTTAACAAAATGATAGGAAACGGCGGTCTTACAATACTGGATTCTGGAAATTTCGCGGGATCGGTAGATTATAGGGCTTATGATGATGAAGGCATGAAGACCTCTACAACTGAGGTGATCAGGGACGGGATCCTCAGGAATTATCTGCATAACTTTTCCACTGCGAAGAAGTACAGAGCCAGGAGCACAGGCAATGCAGGTCTGGTTGAACCTGAGCCAGGAACGCCTATAATAAGGCACAGGAATTCTGCAAAGGACCTTGACGCGCTTATAGGAGAAGTCAGGAAAGGAATCCTCATAACGAATACGTGGTATACAAGATTCAGCAACTATCTCACAGGCGATTTCTCGACAGTACCGAGGGATCTCTCGGTTATGATACGGAACGGGGAGCCGGAATTTGCCATAAGGCACGGAGGGGCGTCCTCCATGGTAGGTATAAGGATAAGCGAGAATATGCTTAGAATGGCGAAGTCTGCATCCCGTGCAGGCGGGAAGCCGGTCCAGACGACTTCCTGGGATTCGGAAGGTGATTACTGTTTCTGCCCTCCAATGCTTGTAGAGGGAGTATCGGTAACGACTCTGTAGAGAATGCGCATTTTGCAGATGGGAAATTATATGGACGAACTTTAGGCAATATTTTATAAACATTAAGATGAAAAGAAGCTTTATTGGTGAAATTAATGCAGGTATACGTAGAAAAGCCAAAGTGTACAGGATGCGCGCATTGCTTTGATGTTTGCCCGGTAGCAGTATTTCAGATGAAAGACAGGACATCCCCAGATGCCAACGCCGATGTTGCACCGGATAATGACAAATGGACAGGGAAGAGCGAGGATGCTGTTGTGGCGAAATGGTCAAGCGTGCAGGACGGGCACAATCACTTCCACGAAAAATTCGAGGGAGGAAGCGGTGGTATATCTGTGGCTACGCAGGGACCCTCATGCATACTCTGCCAGGCCTGCCTTGTCGAGTGCGAAGGAGAGTGCATAGTTATAACTGATGACACCAACAACGTATATCATTCGATATACAAGTAGTTAGAATTAGCCTTTAGATCCAGCAGTTGCTTCGTTCATCTTTTCTTTAGCTCTGCTACTCCGCCTTTTAGGCTGTACGCGTCTACGCCTAAATGCTTTATTGCCCTTACCAGTTTAAGCGAGGTGTTTCCATGCGGACATATTATTACCGAATTTGAGTATTTCGATGCCTTTGCCTTGAGCTCTTCCTCCTCCCCGAACTCCATTACAAGCGGATATAGGTCATCCATCTCAAGCATTGCGACTTCGCTCTCGCTTATTCCAAGGAGCTCGGCAACGAGCTCGAGATCTGCATAGTTCTCCGCAAGTACGAATGCCTTCCTTGAGGTCTTTGCCACCTCCTTGGCCTGCTCCAGCGAGACTTCTTCGTTATATTCCATCAAATTACCATATAAGGATAATTATGCATTCTTATATATCATTTTACGCTTGCCGTAGGATGGGCGGCGACGAATTCATAATAATGATGCCCGGAGCAGACAAATCCTACAAGGATGCAATAACCAGAAGGATAAACTCACTATGTGAGAACGCAGGGGTCTCAGTTGCGCTTGGCGCTGCCAACCTATCGGAAGTCGTCCAGGACAGCCCAATTCACTCAAGTGCGCTGGTAGCAAAGGCTTCAAAAGAAGATC
>JAJZKF010000070.1 GCA_021804305.1 Microcaldota archaeon
TGAAAAAGGAGTAGAACCGGAGGCTTACAGAAAGGTGCTTACTCTGGAAAACCAGCTGGGCTGGGCTAACGGAGAACTCAGGAGCGCAGAAGCCGCGCACAACGAAGCCAAGAGGCTGTTTGATGTGGCTGAAAAGGGGCTTACCGGCAAAGACACCGGTCTGCTGGCAAAAGTAGACTCGCTGCTTAAGGAAGAGGCAAGTAGGAGAGACTTCCTGGAAAACCTAAGGGTAAACATAGAGGGAGTAAGACTCAAGTCGAAGGCTGTGCACGAGCGGAAGGAGGCGCTCAACGCGCTCAACGTTCGGCTAACCGAGAAGAAGAATGAGCTGGGAACAGCGTCTTATAACATCGAATCCGGAACAACCACGTACACCGGTCTGCTGAAGAAGCAGAATGAGGTGAACCAGGAGCTTGAGGAGCTCAGGACAACGTGGAAGACGCTGAGTGAAGAGGCAGCAACTGCGCTCGCCGAGTGGGAAAAAGCCCAGAAAAATGGAGATAAGCCTGACGTAGTGCTCCAGAAGGAATCAGCTTACAAGGACAAAGTAAGAAGGCAGGATGAGGTCCGCGTGACAGAGATAACTGCGAAGGAGGCTGAACTGCGTGATATTGAGCAGAAGGTACGCAACCTTAATGCAGAAATAAAAGGCCTCGTATCGGAAGTCTTCAATGCGGATAAAGAGATAACAAGACTGGCGAAAGAGATCGACAACCTAGTATCCCAAAGCTCCATGGAGAAAGGGGAGAATGAGTTGAAGGAAAAGCTGAAAGTCGCAAAGAGCGACGAGGAGAAGGCAGAGCTAAACAAGAAGATAGAAGCAGCTGCAGAGCTCAGGAAGTCGATGTCTCAGGAGCTGACAAAAGCGATGACTGCGATAGAACTCGAGGCCACCTATGAGGAAAAGAAGAGGCTAGCTGCAAATCTCGAAACAGAGATAAAGAAGCTTGACGAGGACCTTAAGCGCATGAAAAATAAGTTGTTTGGCCCAGGAAATGCATCAGGTGCAGGATCTCAAACACTTGAGCTGTCGGAGACGCGGGCTCTTGACGAAAAGGTGGCCCTCCTTAGAACAGGAACGCTGAAGCAGTTCCGGGATGAGGTAGCAAAGGCCAAGAATGCAATGGAGAGCTCCGATACCGTCACAGTGATAGTACAGAGGGCACAGGCCGCACTTGATGAAACAAGGAAAAAGCTTCAGGTAGCAAGGGATGCAGCGGAGGCGCAGAGACGCGAGGTAGCTAGGCTGAATGAGAACGTAACAAAGGCAAATGCGACCTTTACAGAGGCAAAAACTTATCAGGACGGACTGCTCAGGAAACTTGCTGAGCTGCGCGCATCTGCGACAGGCACAGTTTCGTCCGTTCCAGCATCGACAGCTATAGCCACGGCACCGGCACTGGCTCCAGTTCCGGCGGCACCAGAAGCAGCACCGGCAGCGACTCCAGAAGTCAAGCCAGTACCGCCTAGGACAGAACCAAAGCCGCAGATAGAGCCGCAGTTCGGCGGCATGATTATTGGCAATGTAACGCCGCCGCCACAGGCCGATAATAAGCAAGGAGAAGGAAGAGCAAGGAGAGGGGCCCAGAAGATCGCGAACGGTGAAATTTCAGCATCTGAGGCTGCGACAGGACTATGGGAAAAGGCCAAGGGGCTCGTGAACAGAGGAGCAGCAGCGCAACCACCGACCGGAACGACAAGAAAGCAGAGGCGCGAACAAAGAAAAGCGGCAAAGCTTGCAAGGAGGGAGATTGAAGTTCCAACCACAGCACCTCCGGCACCTGAAGTAGGCGGACACCCAGTAAATGCTCCGCAGACGCCAAATGCACAGATGCCAGCAACACCGCAGATAACCCCGTTCGTGCTCGGCCCAGCACCACCGGCACCGGAACAGACGCCAAACAATGAGCCGGGAAGTTACCTGCCATAATAAACTATCTGGCTCATCCTCATGGGAATGGCTGGATTGATTTGAATATTATAGTTAGGTTGTAATAAAATAAAGCGACGGCCATGGCAAGCACAAAATTAAACGGAGATCAAGAAGGCAGCCAGCAAGACAACACTAATTCTAGGAACACACCGGACATGCGCAGAGCGTTGGATGTTCTCAAAGCTCTTGCGGTTTTGGAAAATCATGCAAAGAGAGGAGATGGGAAAATAGTATATAGGGAGCTCTGCGACTCCCTTGGTTATAAGATAGAGGACGACACTAAGAACAGCGATCTTAGAAATAAACTTATATCGCTTATGAAAGAACTGCGCACCGATCAGTTCGAGAAAAGAGAATCTGTTGTTAGGACACTTCTTTCCGAGCTTAGAGCTTTGGATATCGAACTCCTTGATGCAAGCGGTACAAACGAAGCGAAAAAAATCAGTGATAACTACAATGAAGAGAGGATAGTAGACATGCTTTCCGAATGGAGAAAGCTGAAGACGACCCTGTCGGATCCCATCATCTCTAAGGATACTGATCTGAAATACAAGGCTCTCGGTGTTTTCGGAGACCGTATGGGCTATTCTGTAGGTGCCAAAGTGATATCACAGAAATTGAGGATGTTCTATGCAAAGGTTTCCAAGAAAGGCATAGACCTGGATGCCGAAATGGATTATCTTCCTGCAACGCTTTCGGCTGCAAGCGCATTCGATTCGAAGCTGAAGGGACTGTTTCCGCAGCTGCAGCCTCCACCTCAGCAAGCACCGCTCCCGCCGCCTCCACCGCCTCCGCCTCAGCCAGCGCCTCAGCCGCAGCAGAAACCATTACCTCCGCCGCCTGTACCGCAACAACAACCAGGACCTCAGCCGCCTGAATCTGTACAGCTGATAGTTCGCACTCCAGAAGAGGAGAAGGAATTTACTGGGGTGATGGAAAGACTGAGCAGATGGAAACCTGAAAATTGGAGAGAGAAAGTTGCAGAAGGGCAAAGGTTAACAACAAAAATCACGAATTACATAGCTTCACACGGTTTGGAAATCCCAGGCAGGCCCAAAGATTACACTAATCTGGAGCGGCTATCTAACCAGAAGGTGTTAGCTGACCTGAAGAAAAAACATGGAGATAGAAATATGTCATACGGAACAGAAATAGACAAACTCACAAGAATAGGTGCATTTGAGAACTTATCAAATGATGAGAAAGAAGATCTTTCCCGTATGGTGTACGTAGAACTTGGCGCATTTGAGGCAGATCTTGAAATACTTAGGCACCTATCAAGGACCATTGATCAGAGAGAGCAACAGGAGGTGTTTAAAAATAAGGAAGCAGAGCTGTTGCAACAGATAAAAGCTTACTCGTATCTCGACTCTAGAGGAGAGCCGGATTTTGACAGGCTGGTCGACGATTATTCCAAAGTAGGCAGCTATTCAGATCTTACGGCGCTTATATCCGCCTGGAAAGCGTCTGAAAATCAGGGTGTTAGAAGCGAGGAAACGCGCATGGAATTGGTCCTGCGCCTTCACCAGATAATCGTAATTGAGAGAGTGCCGCCTCCGCCCCCTCCGCCTGTGCCGCCAGCCCCGTGGATTGCCAACCCAGAAAGATTCATCAGCCCAACTGAAGCGGCTGCGATGGAAGGTTTTATTCGCGATAATGGTCTAGAAGCGTTTTATGCAGGGAGGGCTATAGAGAAAAGCTACCTTGAAGTCAGGTCAGGAATGCCTAGGGAACAATATAGCATGCTCTTAGATATGCTTAATAAAGAAGCGGTAAGGCGTATGCATGAAGCCGAGCAGTCGCAGCCTCAACCACCACCTCCACCGCCACCTTCAGCTGGATTAACTGGTAATAGCTCTGATTACGA
>JAJZKF010000071.1 GCA_021804305.1 Microcaldota archaeon
TCCTAGCGTTCGCGCACTTTCAGAAGCGGCAGCATCTCCCACAAAACTCGCTATCTCTGTAACGGCATCCAGAAATCTGGCGGTATCGCTGCCGCTGCCAGAGCATTGATCTACCAGGCTGAGCGCTGCCATGACTGTGGTCTTGCCTCCGTATCTCGCCGCCCTCTCCAAAAGTGATGCCAGCTCCTTCGTCTCTTCGGCAGGTATGTAATCTGCCAGCTTCCTTATTGCGAGTTCTGCATATGGCTTCCCGGCTTCGCGGCATATGCCTACTATGCTTCCAGTAGAATCGCCTAAGCCTTCCTTTCTTGCCGCTTCAACAAGCTCGCTCCTAACTGCGGAAACGGGCTGCGAATTCCTAAAGCCCAACATACCTGATTACCTTGCAGTCAATCTACAAATACCTTGCCTTCATTCCCTGCAGATGCCTTTCAACCCTGACATACCGTAGCTTTTCGCGAGTCTGTCTGCTTGCAAATAGAGGGATGCCTTTCTGGCTTCGCCTTTTCTTATGGCACTTCCTATAAAAGGCAGCTTCCCAAGCCAACCGAAGTCGACCCCGAATAACCTGTCCTGGATCTCGGCATAACATGCAATTGCCCCGACTGCATTTTTCCGATCCATCTCCGCCTCTTTCGTGAATCCGAATCCAGCGGCCACTGAAGCCGCATTCTTATAATCTGCCGAAGCCTCAGTTGGTTCCGTATACCAGCTGTCCTTCCCTGCATCCTCCGAATATCTTATCGATTCCTGTGCTATCGCTCTGGCAGCGGTCATGTTCCCGTAGTACTGTGCAGCATACGCTGCCATTGCCGTCTGCTGCGCTGCTCCGGTAAGGTTGCCTCCTGCGGCATCCCTTACTGCAGTTCCTAACATCAACTGCGCACTGCTGTTTAATCCTGCGTACCAAGCCGGCTCTCTCTGCACTTCATACTTCTGATCTGCGCTAACTGTAACATGATATGCCGCAAGTACTGTTAATGCCAAACCCGCTACAACTGCAAGGTTTCGCAACGCCTTGCCCGGGTTCCAGCGATACCTGATTGTCATTCTACCTACCGTATCTTCTTCTGGGCGTTTGGCCTGTATGATTGCGGTCGCATCCATCTTAGCTTGTACTGCTCTCCTCGCAACTTCGATGTCTACGACGTTTGTAGGACGTCTACTTTCTCCATCTTTGAATGGCATCAAATCAGTTACAATTCAGCATTTTTACCTATATAAGCGTTTACGAAAATCCCAGAAATGCCAATTTTTACTGAATTTTTGATATTCTGCGGATGCGATAGCATTTTAGCTTTGTCCATTATAGGTATTCCGATGAAAGATCTGCGCAGCATACTGGGCATAGGCAAGCCTCGCCGTACCGAGAACTATGACGACGAACTCTCGGTGGTTGAAGAAGGGCATTCAAAGGCCCTTAAGTGCGGAAACGTCGTATATTCGCGCATAAGCTCAGACTCACTTTACACTCACGAGTACTGGGATTTCTTCATACCACTTCCCTACGCGTTCGAGAATCCCCGAATTCTCATGATTGGCCTCGGCGGCGGAACCATCGCAAAGCAGCTCACCTCCTTTCTCGGAACCAGACTGTCATTGGATGTCGTGGAGAGTGATGAGCGCATGGTGCGCATCTCAAAAAAGTTCATAGGCGAAGGTTCAGGATTCAGGATTGTCAAAGGGGACGGCGCCGATTATGTGTCCAAAAGAGAACAGAACTACGATGCCATAATACTAGACGCGTACAGTGAGGGTCTCATACCGGGCAAATTTCTCGAGATGGGATTCATACGCGATGCCTTCCTGGCGCTTGGGAACGACGGCATACTCGCTGTCAACTGTACAAGTATGATGGATGGAACAGAGAGCCTGGACGACTATTCCGAACGGCTATCGAGCCTATTCACCGTTTACAAGCTCGATACGTCCGGGTATTCTCTAAACAGTGTGCTGATATGCTCCAAGTCTCTTGACAAGAAAGGGCTGCTTGGACGGATAACGGCATCATTCCCTGAAAGCAGCGAGAATGCCTTCCTGCTGCGCGGCTACGAACGCATGTACTCTCTACGCAGCCGCAAGGGTCGTTGAGCTTACCCTAGAGGCAAGACGAAGAATATTTAACCTGATTGCTTTATTCATACTCATGGATGATACGGACGAACTTATACTGAAAGAGCTCTCAGAGAACGCGAGGGTCCCTTTCCTTGAGATCGCCAAGAAGATAGGCGTTTCAGAAGGCACCATACGGAATCGCGTGAAGAAGATGCTCGATGACGGGATAATACGCTCATTCACTGTGGCTGCAGGAACCAACAAGAAGGTCAAGGCATTTGTCTTCATAAAGACGAAGCGGGTTGTGGCTTCCGCAGCGGAGAAAATATCATCCATACACTCGGTGAGCAGGGTGTATGAGGTCTCAGGGGACTATGACATAATAGCTTATCTTGAAGCCGAGAGCCTAGGTGCGATAAACAGGGACATAGATCTCATACGCAAGACCTACGGTATTGTATCGACCAACACCTCCATGGTACTGAAATGAACTTACTGCTTGGCCAGCGAACCGTACTCTGAGCCTGAGAAATCAAGAGTCGCAAAATAATCCTTCGTGGTTTCCGCCCTCCTTATCATCATCACGGAGCCGTCCATTTTTCTAAGTAGTTCCGCACTCCTGAGCTTCCCATTGTAGTTGAAGCCCATCGCATGCCCGTGAGCACCTGCGTTGTGTATAGCAATAATGTCACCCGTCTTGATCTCAGGGAGCATCCTGTCTATGGCAAACTTGTCGTTATTCTCGCAGAGGGATCCTACGACATCATACTTGTGGTCTTTCGTAGCATTTTCCTTCCCCATGACTGTTATGTGGTGATATGCTCCGTACATTCCTGGGCGCATGAGGTTCGCCATGCAGGCATCGACCCCGATATATTCCTTGTATATGTGCTTTTCATGTATTGCAGTTGTTACAAGATATCCGAAAGGACCTGTCATCATCCTCCCGTTCTCCATGAATATCTTCAATGGCGCAAGCCCGCCATGCTCGATCTTTTCCCGGTATACTTCTCTAATCGATTCGCTCAGGCCCTCGATATCCACTGCCTTCTGTTCTGGCCTATACGGTATGCCTATGCCACCACCAAGATTCACAAACTCGAACGTTATCCCTAGCTTGCCGGATATCTCCATCACAAGGTCAAAGAGCATGCCTGCCGTCTCGACGAATGCATCGGGGTTCAGTTCGTTGGACGCGATCATCGTGTGAAGCCCGAATCTCACTGTCCCTTTTTCCTTCATTATCCTGTACGCATCAAACAGCTGCTCCTTTGTAAGCCCGTACTTTGACTGCTCAGGATTCCCTATAACGTTCCCTGCGCCTGTTTTGCGCAGCGGCCCTGGGTTATACCTGAACGATATCACTTCGGGTATGCCTGCGTTCTTCTCAAGAGAGGGTATATGCGTTATATCATCAAGATTTATTATCGCTCCAAGCTCTGATGCCTTCTTGTACTCTCCGGCAGGCGTATCGTTCGATGTGAACATTATTGATTCCCCTGGCATGCCTACTTTCTCGGAGATCAAGAGTTCTGGAAACGAACTGCAGTCGGCACCGCAGCCTTCCTGCTTCAGTATCTGGACAAGATATGGGTTGGGACAGGCTTTCACTGCGAAGTAGTTCATGAAGCCCCTCGACCAGCCGAATGCCCTGTATAGTCTCCTCGCATTCTCCCTTATCCCT
>JAJZKF010000072.1 GCA_021804305.1 Microcaldota archaeon
GGAAGAGTTCATGCTTAAGGAGAAATCGAAGGGGTGACATTGAGTAATGGATCTTATTACTTGGGTTCGCTGGGACCCGGTACGAAAGCGAGCATAAACCTAACCCTTGAAAACATAACTGCGGTAGGATCATATTCCGATTACATTGCTGTGGCTTACGGACAAGGCAGTTCCTCATTCGTAGCAGTATTCCCCTGTCTTTTATCCTTCAGCAGGTCCGCGCCAAGCCAGGTGGAGCTGGCTTATAATATCTCTCATTCAAACGGCGAAGACATAGTCAGTGCCAAAGTGCTTAATGCCGGACGCGATGCCATAAGCACTAACGTATCGCTGATACTGCCTCCAGAGTTCTCCTATCTTTCCAACAAATCCTTCAACATCCATCTCGGACCCCTGCAATCGGGCCTTGCGAGGTTTGTCCTAAGCAGCCAGGCGCAGGCACCGTACTCTTATTCCGGCGCAATAAGCGCATCGTATGAAAAAAACGGGACCCATTATGCCTCAATTGCCGGGCTAGTGGTAGGCAGTGCATCCATCATCCATTCAAGCAGGCCAAGTGCTATACTTTTCGGGGTCATGCTCCTGGCCGCCCTTATTGTCCTCCTTTTGGCAAGGGCAACTGTGATCTCTAGAAGGAGGCGCCATAGGAAGAATGCAGAAGGGACAGAATGAAAGCAGGCACATAAAACGTCAGGTGTAGTTCATTATCTGGTACAGCGCATAATACGCCCCATTGCTTGCAGGCTGGATCGCAAGAGTTTTGAGGTCATACCTCTCTTTTGCGCTCGCGCAGGTGCCTGTATTATACGGCGGCACCGCACACCAATATCCGTAATCAAGGACGAAGCAGCTGAATCTTGCCCTTGAACTCTGATTCAGGTCGCCGAGATAAGAGATCTGCGCCGCGCTTCTGTTCAGTTCGTACCACACGTCCGGGGTAAATGAGAAGACAAGGCAGTCGGAAGGGACTTTCATGTAATTCGACTGTATGAAGCTTACGGCCCCTAGCGGCACAGGCTGCTGGGGCATGCTGCCTGTAGGCATGGTTGTTATCGGAAGAAGCTCTACAAAAGGGAATACAACAAGTACGGCTATGATAGCCGCGCATACGGCAGTTCCTACTCTCTTGTTTCTTGTAAATATTTCAGCAATCTTCCCTGCCTTGGTGATCCCTATGCCTGCAAGTATTGCAAGTCCTGGGGTGATCTCAAGCATGAATCTTGAGTCTACCCCGAACGTCGCCCCCCCTGCGTAGAAGAATCCGTAAAATAGAAAATAGGAAAGTATCCAGGCAAGCAGCATGATTAACACTCCGAGTCTTCCCTTCTCTTTCCTATCCACTGCAAGAAGGATCGCGCCAGTTATTGCAAGGATGGTAACCCCGACTGGAAATACTGCTGGATAGTAGCTACTGCTGTTGAAATAGCCCATAAGGTAGAGGATATTCGTCTTCCCGTTGCTCATCAGGTTCTTGAAGGAGAACAGGTTATTCCCTGTCTGTCCGTATGACGGGGCCGAGGCCTCTATCGATATATAATACACCTGGGTGAATAGCACTGCTACTACGAGAAGCGCAATCAGCAAGAATCCGGCGTCGTAATTTACCGCGTTCCATACGTTCCGAAGCCTAGTCCCGATCACTGTCATGGGTCTGCCTTCTCCAAAAACGATATACGAAAGCAGGAATATGGGGATGAGAAGAGCGGCTTCAAGTCTTGAATAAACGGCCAGCGCAGTACAGAATGCGAAAAGGGCAAATGTGCGCTTATTGCTTTGCTTCATGAATACAACAAAAAACAAGAACGAGAACACGGAAAGCATCATGAATGGAGTATCAATCGATGCCTCTGTCCTGGACCATATGAGCACCTCCGGAACAAGGGAAAATACCAGCGCTGAAATGATACCTGCCTGCCTATTTTCGGTTATGCTTCCTGCAAGGAGAAATACTCCGAATACCGAGAGTGCACCCACAAGGACCTGCAGCGCGTATGCGGTGCCTATTCCTATCCCGAAGATTGCAAAGGCTATGGCTATGAAAACCGGCCATCCTGCCGGGTCATGATACACCTGGTTTGCGAAACAACTCTTCAGATATCCTGTGCCATACTGACACCAGAGGGCATTGGCATGGCTGAGTATATTTAGGGCTATCCCCTGATAAATGTTCTCATCAAAGTAAAGCTGCTCCACTGGGTGCACGAAGACGGCAAGGAACACAACAAAGAAGATGAGCAGCATCATGATGGCAACGACGTCAGCCCTCCCTGCGTCTTTCGAAACAACTTTCCATATCTCCTTCCTACATGCTCCTGCAAGAACCAGAACCGCAGCAAGCGAGAAGAGTACAGAGGCCGTTATTGCGTATCCAAGCAGCATCATATCTCCTTGTTCTCTACAAAGTACTCCCCAAGGAACATCCGTTTTGTTTTAGTCTGCTTCATTGTTTCTATGGCATCGGAAGGGTCGTTCACCATTGGCATTCCGTGCAGATTGAAGCTCGTATTCAGAACTATCCCATATCCGCTGCTTTTCCTGATCCTCCCTAAAAGTCTTCTGTACTCTTTATTCTCATCTGAAAGTATCTGCGGGCGCGCAGTCATGTCCACGTGCATGACCGACTTCAGGGAACTGCTGTGTTCCTCCCTCACATCATACGCCATAGTCATGAACCGATCCGGACATCTGACCCCTTCCAATACCTTTTCAGCGTCTTCGCGCAGCATGGACGGCGCAAAAGGCTGGTACCAGTCTCTCTGCTTCACATAGAGATTCAGTCTCTCCTTCACCTTCTCGGAATCTGCTTTGGCAAGAATGCTCCTGTTTCCCAGAGCCCTTGGCCCATACTCACCGCGCCCCTGGAACCAGAATACATAATCATCGCTACTTATCAACTCAGCAGCATGCCCTGCTCGGTCTGCATCCCTTTCATACCTGAGCCATTTCTCTTTCCTGAGGCACCTCAATATGTCCTCATCGCAGTACTCACTTCCTAGATACGCATCCTTGAATTCATAGCCTCTTACTCCATTCTCTGTGTAATTGGCGTACATCGCAGCTCCCATGGCTATGCCTCCGTCCCCCATGTGCGGAAATATATACCAGTTATCAAGGCCTTTAATCTTCCTTATCTTCATATTCGCCTTTATGTTGGACATGACCCCTCCCGCCATCGCAACGTTTCTCGTACCGAACTTTTCGATAGCATTTCCAACAAGCCCCACCAGTGCCTCTTCAAGTACCTGCTGTGCCATGTACGAGAACCTTTCCCTCGGCATCGACCACGCTATTCTGTCAAGCATCCTGTACTGTGATATGGGGCCGTACTTGGCCCTGATATCGACTCCATTCACGCTGAAGAATTCCCGCAGCTTGTTCTCATCAATCCTGAAGGGATAGGAATAGTCGGCCATCGCCATTACCTTGCCTTCATCTTCTAGTTCTCGCATGCCGACGATGTTTGTCGCCTGCTCAAAGAAAATGCCTATCGAGTCCCTCGCCTTGATGCTGTGCTTCCTTTCAAGGGTTCCTTTTCTGAATGTGCTTATCGAAGCGCTGAGGCCGTCACCGAGCCCGTCCACAGTTATTACAAGCGAGCTGTCCATGCCTGACGTGAAAGCTGCCGTAGCCGCATGCGCCATGTGGTGATCCACGCTGCATAACCTGTAGTTTCTGAACCCCAGCCTTCTGAGCTCTCTTCCAACCACCATCCTTACC
>JAJZKF010000073.1 GCA_021804305.1 Microcaldota archaeon
GGGCGGGGAGACATACTCTGAGGTTAAGCGTCGCCTTAAGAGGTTTCTGGAAGGGGTGTACGTCAAATATCCTGAAAAGACCGTACTATTATCGACACACGGAATAGCGATACGTTGCATACTATCATCCTACCTCGGGATACCTCTGAAAGCATCTGTAGGCATCTCCACGGCAAATGCCGGCTTCATAATACTCGAAGTAAAGAGATCGCGTGCCAGAGTGCTTAGGGATAGGCTTACCGGAGATTCTCTCGGCAATGCGCCTCCTTCGCCGCCTTCCTTTCGTCCTAAAGCATAGGGCGCGGCAACCTTTTTATACTGAACAGTAATCATATTACAGGAGATAGTATGGAAGCCTATTGTGTTAAATGCAAGGAAAAGCGCGAGATGAAGAACGCAGAGGAAGTGACGATGAAAAACGGAAAGAAAGCAGTGACAGGCGTCTGCCCTTCCTGCGGCACGAAGATGTTCAAGATAGGGGGCAAATAAGATATCCTGAAGTCCAGAAAGATCTGAAACTGCAGCTACGGGGAGTACCTAATTCCCCGGCTGCTTTCTCCTCCTATTTCTGTATTTGCACTACTCTTATCGTGAAGGTAAGATTGTATCCTGCAAGGGGCGGATTAAAGTCTACAATGGCAAAGGTTCTGTTCTCGCTTTTCACCACTCCGCTGCTCTGCACCCCATTCCCCGATTCCACTATCGTCATGCCTGGCAGTATTGTCTGGTTTCCGAACGCGTTCATCGGTATATTGACTATGAGGCTCGGGTTCACCGGTCCGTATGCTTCAGCCATAGGCACTGTTATGGTCTTTGTTTCATTGAGCTTCATTCCCATAACCCCGTTCTGGAAGCCCTGTATCACCTGGTTTGCCCCGACTGTAAACTGGAGTGGCTGGCCATTGAAATTAGAGCCGAAAACGGTTCCGTTAGGCAAAGCGCCAGTGTAATAAACCGTAACATTATCTCCATACGCTACGACCTGTGGCGCAGCGAAGAACGCCGCATATGTCACACCAGCAACGACCCCAAGTATAATCGCTGCCAAAACGAAGTACTTTCCTTTCAAAGAATCTCCGGATAGATTTGGAAGTTTACATTTAAATAAGAATGCCTGGCATGTACATCAAGGCTAAAATACCCTCACGTTATATATACTGGGTGGGTTTAATGGCTCAGAAAGTTTTCATAATGGGTGCCACTGGAAGGGTGGGAAGTGCTCTGGTATCGCAGATATACGATAGGGAAGATACAAATCCTCTCCTCCACAGGAATCCAACCTCTGTAGTTGGAGTGTCCTCAAGCACATCTTATCTATACGACCCCAATGGTCTCGAGGAGAGCCTTGTTCGCTGCTTTTCGTCCAGGAAGGTGCGCGGAAGAGGTTATGGTGGCATAAGCGATATAACAGAACTACTGAGGCAGCATAGGGAACCCGTGAGCGTTGTGGATGCTACCGCATCCCCCGCTATGCTCGAAATGCACCTCGCAATCATAGGTGGCACGCGCCACGGGGTCGTCACTGCAAATAAGCTTCCCCTTACCATTGCAGACTTCACGACATTCAACGCACTCACATCCGAGGCGCAGAGGTATGGGTTCAGATGCACTGTGATGGCTGGCGCAGACGCGGTAGACAAGATGCGCGATCTCCGTGATCTGTGCGATCCGCCTCTTGAGATAATAGGTTCATTCTCCGGCACCATCGGGCATATACTAACAAGGCTTCAGGAAGGGATGAGGCTGTCAGAGAGCGTACGTGAAGCCATGCAGCTCGGGTACACTGAACCCAACCCTGCCAAGGACCTGGATGGCAGTGACGTTGCAAACAAGATAGTTATACTTGCCAGGACAGCCGGCTTTGATGTCGGTAGCGCTGACGTTAAGGTATCAACTTTTGTGCCTCATGACTATCTCGAAAGTCCAAGTGCAGAAGTACTACTGGAAAGACTGCGCGATCTGGACGGGTATTTCAAAAAGGAAGTCAACAGGGCAAGGGCTGCAGGAAACACGCTGAGGTACATTGCAAGGCTAGCGCTTCACAATGGTCTTCCGCAGCTCAGGGTTGGCATAGAGGAGGTTCCTATTGCGGGGCCTCTCGGCATGCTGAGCGGGACAGCAAACCAGATCGGAATAAAGACAAAAGTTTACAATCCTGTCCAGTACATAGTACAGGCCCCCGGATCTGGTCCAGAGCTCACAGCACAAAACCTAAGGAGAGACCTTCTATACCAGGTTGAAAGAAGGTCGGTGGTACACTCCATACACGTAGGGTAGTGCAAGTCACTCCAGTAGCACTCCTCCGTCTACCACTATCTGCGTGCCAGTCATGTAGGAAGACATATCCGAAGCAAGGAAGAGGGCCACCTTCCCGATATCATCGGGCTCGCCGAACCTGTGCATCGGTATCTTGCCTAGAAACGAATCGAGAACCTTCTGCATATCCGCCCCAGGCGAAACTGAACTCGCCTGTTGCATCCTCTGCACACCCGGCGTCATTATACCTCCGGGAGCTATGGCGTTCACCCATATCCCATAAGGCGCCAGCTCCAGTGCTATGTTCTTTGTGAAGCCCCACGCTCCATGCTTGGATGCGTCATAATGGGCAAGACCAACAGATGACGGGTGCAATGCATCTATCGAAGTTATGTTTATTATTCTCCCCCCGCGTTTCTGCCTTATCATCTGCTCGGATACGTATTTGGTGCATATGAAAACACCGTACAGGTTTATTGATATCACCTTCTCGAAATCCGCAAGGGACATCTCCCTCAAAGGTATCGATGGATAGATCCCTGCATTGTTTACGAGTATGTCTACGCCTCCGTACCTTCTTACGGTCTCTCCGACGAGGTTCCTGACTCCCTTCTCATCCGATACGTCTGTCTGAATGGCAGACACAGTGCATCCTCTCTCCTCAAGCTCCTCCGAAGCCTTCTCTCCTTCCTCCTCCGTTCTGTTTGCTATCACTACGTTTGCTCCTGCTTCCGCAAACCTGCAAGCTATCCCGTATCCTATGCCTAATGCACCTCCTGTTACTATCGCCGTTTTCCCTTTGAGGTTAAGCAGGTCTCCCACATCAATCCTTCCGCTATCCATCCGATCCTCTCAGGCAACGCATCAAAGAGTTACCCTTACTCTTCTGTCCACTCCTATTATGTACGCGTTCTTTATTTCAACCTTGAAGAACCTGAATTCTGAAGGTTCCGAATAGTCTTCCGGTTTGTATCTCTCGGTCGGCGGCACATTAGAATTGGGAAAGAGCCTGTTGCAATACATGTTTATCACGTCAGGCAGATCCTTCTTCATGACAACTGTTGCCTCCCCCTCCATCTGCACGCCGTCGTATGAGCCTATGGGCTGCGATGAATCAAATATTACTATCGAAATGTTCCTGTTCTCGCTTATATTCTCTCCATGGCGCGAATCAGCAGCGGAGAGGAAAAAGAAGTTGTACTTCTTGTCATGGACATAAAATACCGGTGCGGCCCACGGCTTCAGCTCTTTGTCCGTAGTGGCAACCACCATGTACTTGTTATTTGCTATAAGCTGTCTTGCCCTCTCTCCATCGGACTTGTACCGACTCTCCATAAGAATATACGCTTTGCCTAAGCTTATAAGTCTTTCCCTCTTCTACTCTCCGGTAGAT
>JAJZKF010000074.1 GCA_021804305.1 Microcaldota archaeon
TCATCTATAGATCGCTACATAAACGAAAAGGTCCCTGAAGAGAAATCAAGATTCCTGAACTCTCTTGCAATGTTCAATGACAGGCGACTCCTCCTAAAGGCGTTCGAATTCTCCATGTCAAAAGACGTTAGGCTGCAGGACTCCTACGCCATAGTCGCCATAGGCTCGTCAAGCCCCATCGGCAGCGAGATTATACTGGACTGGACTACGAGGAACTGGAAGGGGCTCAGGAAGAGATTCGCGAGCGGAACCCACATGCTGGGCAGGTATGTCGAGAACCTTGCGGTGCTCAGGACGAGGGAGGATCTTAGGACGGTAAGGGCATTCTTTGCAAAGAAGGCCAACATGAGAGACGACCTGAAGCATGCGCTTGCAAACACGCTTGAAGAGATAGAATCAAACATCCAGTTCATGGAAGCGAACAAATGATTATTTACTCTTCCCCAGCATGCATACTGACGTATTCCCATAAACTTCTGCGGATATCCTATCCCCAACCACCGCGCTGCATTTAGACTTATCAAGTGCAATTATCCTGTACGAATCGTCCCTGCCTATGAGCGATATGCTGTTCTCTTCGGTTATTAGCACGCTCCGCGTAGATCCGACAAGCCTTGATAGGTCTTCCCTCTGCACTACCCTAGCGGTCCTTGACATCTCGGAGCTCCTTCTTTTTACTTCCAGGTTTGCAAGTTGCCTAAGCCTGGATGCGCGGGCATGGGGACGCGCACCAAACCTTGATACGTTTGTAAAGGTAGGGCGCGCTCTTATTATGAAGCCTACCGATTCATCGAAATCCGAACTGGTCTCGGTGGGGTATCCTACTATCATGTCAGTTTCGATGCTTATACCGTCAACCTTCGCTTTTAGTTCCCTTAAATGGGCTTCGAACTGCTCTATAGTATAGCGCCTATCCATATCCTTGAGCACCTTGTTGCTCGCCGACTGTAGCGGAAGGTGTATGAACCTATATATTCTCGGATCAGAATATCCTTCTATAAGTTCATCGATGTACTTATGCAGGTGTTCAGGGTTGAGCATGCCCACGCGCACCCTGAAATCGCCCTCTATATCCGCTATTCCTGCAAGCAGCTGCCCTATGTTAGTGCCGCGGTCAAGTCCGTAAGCTCCGACATCCTGCGATGTGAGTTCTATCTCTTTAGACCCATGGCCCACATTCATCTCAACAGCCTTCAATATGAGCTTGTCAGAGAAGCTGTTCAACGGTCCACGTGCGAATTTCGTCTCGCAGAAACTGCAGCTGCTCAGGCATCCCTCGCTTATGGGCACTCTTGCCACCACCGAGCCGTACATCTTGCCGTACTCGAGCTTATCATTCCTCGAATACGAGGAATAGTCTATCCGGAGATTTCTGTCCAGCGAATCTATGGCCTCGGCTATCCTGTGCACATTGCTTGTTGTCACTATGCTGGCATTCGGCGCAGCCTTGAGTATCCTGTCCGGATTTGCCCCTGCCATGCATCCAGTGACTATGACCTTGCTCCCAGTTGCCGCTGCCTTTTCTATCCTGTCAAGTATCCTCTGTTCTGTAGGCGTCTTAACAGTGCAGGTGTTGATTATGATGTAGTCGTGCGACTTTTTGTTTCCGAATCTGCCGCTCTCAACCCGCATTCCCCTTGATTTGAGCAGTCCCTCCATTATGTCGCTGTCAGCACGGTTGAGCGTGCATCCGTATGTCTCTATTATCGCGCGTGCCATCTCGACCATAACTATTAAAATACCTACTGCTTTATATCTACTGCTTATCATAGCTATCTGAGTGATTTACGTGATGTGCGAAAGATGCGGCAAGGATATACACAAGTACAATACCTGTAACTACTGCAAGCGCAAGGTATGCATTAACTGTGTTAAGAGCTCAAGGAGGGTATCTAAAGTAATAAGGATAGTGATTTGCAAGGACGATTGGTCAAAGATACCTTCAAGGAAACTCTTCAAGAGCGCTACAAAGGAGTAGCAATCTTTTTAGAGCCTATAATGGGTAGCAATCATCCTGGCTGCCGATTTTGCGCTCAGATCCGTGTTGTCTATTTTCATGGACTCTGCGAATCCTATCGGAGAGAAAACGTCTCTTCTCTTAATCTCCCTGTGGAGTTCCCTCACTGTGCTTATCTTGCTGTATCTTTTTCTCGAAGGATGCAGAATCCTCCTTCTAAGTTCACTGAGACTGCAGTAAAGTTGGACGAAGACGCTTCTCCCTCCCGCATCCCTTACCCTTCTGGTGAGCCTCTTTAGAAACGCATCTTCGTATTTAGTGTTTCCGTATGCATAAGTGAATATGACTCCCCTTATGCCTGACCTGGCAGCATCCTTTATCAGCATCTCTCTGTACCTGTCCCTGAAAAGCAGGTATTTTGGATCTGAGATATCCCATATTGACCTAGCCAATTCTATTGTAAGATGATTGTGGAATACCTTGTATCCGGTGATCTTAGCGAGCTCATTTGCCACTGTGAGTTTTCCAACACCCGGAGGGCCGTAGATTATCACAAGTCTCATTGCGCTTACTCCCGGATTGCCCTATTTATGCCTACTGTTATCTTTTCTCCGTCAAGGTCAAACTCCTTTACAAATCCGGCGCTGGCGACCTCTGCCCTAAACAGCTTTGATGCGCCAAGATCCGCCTTCACCTGCTTGATACTCTTCGATATTGCCTCATGGAGTTCCTCCGACACAATATAAAGTATCTCAACCTTCTCTATTTTCTTCAGTCCCATCTCCTTTCTAGCTATCTGGACACGCCTCTCGAATTCCCTTAGCATCGCTTCCTCCTTGAGCTCCCTGCTGACCTCTTTGTCCGCATAGGCTATACCATACTTGAACTTGATAGCGTTGTCCCTCTCAAGCTTCTCTATCACGACAAAATGCTCCTGAGTCACTTCAAATGGCCCTTTTGAGGTATGAAGCGAATACGTCCCCGCTTTTCCTATTGACGCAAGCATCTCCTGTGCATCTGCTTTTCTTAGGGCGTCTGCCACTGTTGAGGCATTCTCCTTGAATGCAGGCCCGAGTTTCTGGAAGAGCGGCCTCACCTCGAATGCCGAGGCCTCTGTTCTTTTCACCTCCAGATGCTTTACGTTTGTGTAATTCTCTATGAGATAGGCGAGCTTCTGCAGTGCTTTGTACGAATCATCGCTGCTGACTTCAACTGTAGCGCTTGCTATCGGCCAACGCAATCTAGCCCCAGACTTCTCCCTGCTGTTGAGTATTGCGGTTACTGCCTCCCTTGCAACCTCGAATTCCTTCTCAAGCTGGATGTCTATTGCACTCGAATCTGCCCTTGGCCATCTCTCCATGAATATGCTCTCTGATCCTCCATGCACTTCCCTGTACATCTTCTCCGATGAGAATGGCATTATAATAGACGATACGATGAGCGTGTTCTGGAAAATGTAATTGATAAGGTTGGATACGGCCTTCGCCTGCTTCCTGCTTCCGGATGACACCTTCTTCTTTGCTATCCTTAGGTAGAACCTGCTGAAGTCCTCTAGGACGAATTCGCGCAACTCCTTCACCGCATCGTCCACGAAGTAATTGTCCAAGTTCTTTGTAGCATTATCAACAAGAGTGCTGAATCTTGACAATATCCACCTTTCCTCAGTCTCGGCAAAC
>JAJZKF010000075.1 GCA_021804305.1 Microcaldota archaeon
TTGGAATTAAGGGGACCTACCGGGAGATCTGCAGCCAGAATTGTATTGCCTGGCATTGCGCATCCCGTCAACGTAGAACAGTGAATTTTCCCCGAAAAGCCTTATGCTATCCCTTACCTGCCTATAATGCTTTGCTATCCATCTCCTGTGCGATGCCACTAAGCGGTCCATAAGCTTGCCATTCCTTGAAACCACAATCAGCCTCTCTCCCTGAAATCTGAGGTAGCTGTTCTTTATCCAGGGCTTCCTGATGAACTCCGCCCGTATGCGCTCCCCGTCTATGTCAAGAAATGCCTCCATGCGCTTATCAGCTCCTTTCCCTTGCCAGCCTGTTTATGTCGGCAAGCCTGTCAAGCAGCTCGATGTCTTCGCCTCCGAGCATATCCGCATGCTTGAACTTCAGCTCCCGTATTTCGTCGCTGCTTATGTACGTATATAGCCTGTCCTCTGCCCTTATCTGCCTGCCGAACGTGATGCCGTCCATCGATATCGCCACACTCTCCCCCTTCCTTGCCTCCTGCTTTCCTATGCCGTTGTCCTGTATTTCCTTTATGCTCCCGACCACCTCGCCGTTTTCCTTCATAAGCCTATACGAGGGCTTTATCCTGCCTGCCAGCACGTCCACTCCGAAAACTGCAGGGTGAGACATACGGAATGCCGCATTGGGCAGCACGAGAACCATGCCAGGGAACGTGAGTGTTTGCTCCAGCATCTTTCTCTCGCCCTGCCTCTGCCTTTCCATCCACTCCTTTAGGTCGTCCATAAGCTTGTATATTATGTCTGCCCTGAGCACGTCTATGCCGGCTGCATGGCTCTCAAGCTCTGCATCCTCCTCCATCCCCACATTGAACGCTATTATCACCGCATTGGACGGATCTGTGGCCCTCATCGAGAATGCGTCAAGCACGTCCCTTTTTGTGACGTTTCCAAGGCCCTTCTTGCTTATCTTCACTCCAGATGCGCCAAGAAGCTTCGAGAGCGCCTCTACGCTCCCTATCGTATCCGCCTTGAGGACTATTCCGGTCTTGTCAGAAGTGAATACCTCCTTTAATTCAGCTTCAATGTCGTTTTCATACCCTTCCTTGTCCGTAGATATTATCATGGAGCCAGGTAGCGCCTCCTCCATCCCGCTGCCGCTAAGCTTTATCCCAGCAGCAGCGCTAACCTCTTCAACGTAGATAAATTTCCCGGACGATTCGCGCAGCTCCTGCAGGGGCCTTGGCCTTAGCAGCGCCCTTATCTTCGCGGTTTTCACCCCTCCCTGCGCAGCAAATGCCACATTGTCATTGACCCGTAGCGTGCCGTTGTAGAGTATAACGTCAATGGTTATGCCAAGCCCCTTCTCCTCCTTCTTCTCTATTATGCCTCCCACTCCAGGCTCACCCGGGTCTATCTCAAGCCTCTTCCCCAGGAATTTCTGCGACAGCCCTGCGGCAAACATCAGTAGCTCGGCCACGCCCTCGCCTGTCTTGGCGCTTATCGGCACTATGGACAGCTCCTTCTTGACGTCCACTACCCGGTCGAACCTTTCGCTCGCAAACCCAGCCTCGCTAAGGGTGCCTATAAGCGTGTATATCTTGGCCTCAAGCTCTTCCTGCACGCTCTTAGACTGTTTTGGGAAGGAGTCAGAGAAGCAGTTTGTGTCCTGTTTGATCCATCCAGTCATCAGGTCTATCTTGTTCGCTGCGACTATGAACGGAGTTTTGTACTCTTTTAGTATTTCTATTGCTTCGTATGTCTGCGGCTCAAGGTTCTTTGTTATGTCCACCACAAGTATCGCAAGGTCTGACATAGATCCTCCGCGCCGCCTCAGGTTTGTGAATGCCTCATGGCCCGGGGTGTCTATGAAGAGCAGTCCGGGTATGGTTATGTCAGCCCCCATCTTGCTCATAAGCGGGCCGCATATCCTCTTAACAACATCTATCGGGACTTCGCTTGCGCCTATGTGCTGGGTTATACGTCCCGCCTCCCTGCCGGCCATTGTGGTGTTCCTTATCCTGTCAAGCAGCGACGTCTTTCCGTGGTCCACATGGCCCATCACAGTTATTATGGGCTGCCTTATCATCTTCGCACAACTCGGGAAGCTTTATAATAATCTTTCCCACTATATAATCTGCGCATAATATTTAAAGATGGCGAGATAATGGACAGGGCACTTGTTCTTGTGAAGCCTGACGGGGTGGAAAGGGCGCTTATAGGCGCAGTGATACGCAGGTTCGAAGAGGCAGGCTTGAAAGTGACCGCGCTTAAGATGCTTAAGCCAACGGAGAAGCTTGTCGGCCTGCACTACGCAGACGACAAAGAGTGGCTGCTAAGCGTGGGCAAGAAGGCAAGGCAGGCTGCGATGGACAAGGGAGAGAAGGTCAGCGAGTCCGAGATGGAGATAGGGAACAGGATAAGGTCACTTCTAATAAAGGAGCTTACAAAAGGCGTTGTGGTCGCATTTGTGCTTGAGGGCAATTCCGCAGCAGAAGTTGCAAGGAAGATCGCCGGCAGCACAGAGCCGCGCAAGGCAGACCCTTCCTCGATAAGGGGCATGTACTCTGGCGACAGCTACTCCCTTGCAGACCTAAAGAAGAGGCCGGTGCGAAACATAGTGCACGTATCAGAGAATTCCGATATCGCAGAAAAGGAGATAAAGGTATGGTTCTCCGGCCAGGAGATAATGAGCTACCGCAGGGCCGATGAGGCCTCTATGTACGGCTGACTTATCCTTCGGCAAATATCTCTCCAAAACACCTGACGAAATATATCTTAGCGCGCCTCACGGCCTCCTTCCCTTCGTCAGTTAGGTCATACTTGATCATGTTGCCGGATCTTTTGCCGCGTATCAGGCCGCGCTCGCGCAGGTCCTTTAGCGCAGGATAGAGCGTGCCCGGCTTGGGCTTTTCTCCCCGCCTGCGCATGAGCTCCTCCGCAAGGTCCTCGCCGCACATGCTCCTTCTGGAAAGGAGCCAGAGCACCTGGAAGGAAAGGAATCCCCTCATGTCGCACTTGTCAACATATGCCATACTCTCAGTATTATATCCCAGGCACAATATTTATATATGTATATAGGATATACTATATTTGTGGATTTTATGGAAGACGAGTGCGAATGCGGAAATCACGGAGGTTGCGGGTGCGGCGGCTCAGGCCACGGCGGATGCGGCTGCGCAGGCAGCGGCGGCTCAGGCATGAGAAATTTCCTTACAAAGGCCGAGAAGATAGAAATGCTTGAGGAATACAAGAAGGGGCTGGAGAACGAGGCAAAGGGAGTCGAGGAAAGGATACGCAAGCTAAAAAGCGAGAAATAGCAGCTGCGTAATACTTCATAAGCTAAACGTTCATGCTCATCCTTGCCTCATCGCTTATCATCTCCGGCGTCCATGCCGGATCCCAGACAAGGTCTATGTCAACGATGCCGCAGTCCTGAATATGCTCCAGCCTTAGCTGGACGTCCGCAAGTATGACGCTGGTCACAGGGCACATGGGGCTTGTCATTGTAAGCCTCAATTTAATGTTGTTATTTTCGTCAATGTTTATTCCCTGTATGAGCCCCAGGTCTACCACGTTTATCCCTATCTCAGGGTCAACGCATCCCTTTAGC
>JAJZKF010000004.1 GCA_021804305.1 Microcaldota archaeon
AGGCTCTGAACCTGTTGAACTGAAAGGCTTCGAATTTGGAGATGGAATCCTTGACTACAAGGGCGCACTGCTGCTGCAGAAGATACCCAAATCGATCACAATAATAGGTGCAGGGTATGTATCAGCTGAAACTGCGACTCTTTACGCGAAACTGGGATCGGAAGTGAGTGTTGTGGCGAGGTCGGGAATGCTCTCTCATTTCGACCCGGATGCCGCGGCGCTCGTCAATAATAGGCTGGGGGAGCTTGGAGTGAAAATATACGCGGGGTTGACTCCATCTGAAAGGCATAGCGGGGGAATGACGCTGAGTGATGGAACACGGATAGACTCGGAGGTCATCGTGGTTGCAACCGGACTGAGACCCTACACCAAAGGACTAGGCCTTGAAAACACAGGAGTGCAGCTTGACCAGAAGGGATTCATAAAGGTGGACAGTTCACTGAGAACAAGCGACGGAAACATACTGGCGATAGGTGATGTTGCAGGGGAGCCTATGCTCGCACATAAAGCGATGCGGCAGGGAGTAATAGCCGGGGAGGTAGCCGCAGGAAAGAACTCAGGATTCGACAATGTAGTAATACCGGCAGTTATATTTTCCGATCCGGAGATTGCAATAGCAGGAAGGATGGAAGGCGAGGGCATAACAGTAACTAAGTTTCCGCTAAGCGCAATAGGGAGGGCGGTTGCGCTTGGAAAGGCGGCTGGCTTCGCGAAGATAGCGTACGATTCAGGAAAGCAGGTCAGAGGCATAGAGATAGTATCCGAGGATGCAAACGCAATGATAGGCGAGGCTGCGCTTGCCATAGAGATGGGAGCCACACTTGAAGACATAGCAGACACCATACACCCGCACCCTACATTCAGCGAAGTGCTGCAGGAGGCCGCGGAAGCGGCTCTCGGCAGGCCGATGCACTTCTTCTATGGCAGGAGGACTGGAGGGCAATGAGGATATCAATAATAAAGAAGAGGGAGTATCCTGAACTAGCACCGCTTTACGAAGAATTTGATGTTGTAAAGAATGGGGATATCTGCGTTGCTGTCGGTGGCGATGGTACGTTCATCAAAGCGGCGGCGGAGTTCGAAGGTCCTATCTTGCCTATACGCACAGACGAGAGCGGAAGTATAGGATACTATTCAGACCTGAGCATAGGCGAGATCGGATACGTTATCGATAATCTGAAGCGAGGAAAATACACTCTCGAAAAACTTTCGAACAAGATGGAAGTGGAATACAGAGGCAGGAGATACCTTGCCATCAACGAGATAGTACTGAACAATCTCCTCGAGGAGGTAAGCTTCAGGATATACGAGCTTGAAGGAGGGAGGAGATACGAAATTTACCCGTACGTGATGAGCGGCGACGGCATGCTCGTAACGGGGCTTGTCGGATCCACAGCTTACAACAAGTCTGCGGGAGGGCCGATAATACTCAGCCCCGATGTATTCTGCATGACATTTCTGAACGTTGACGGGCCCTACAAGAATCCGATAGTGGTTGACGCAAGGAAAAGGCTTGAGATAGAGATCATAAAGTACAAGGGCAGGCTGAAGTACGACGGAAAGGAGATAGGGGTGCTAGGCCCAGGAGCCAGGTTCAGGGTAAGCCTGTCGAGGAGGGAACTGAGGGTGGTAAGATTCTCGAGAAGGGAACGTTTCGGAAGCAAGCTTGACAGGATAATAAGGAGCAGGATGCAACCCTGAGGGCGCCCGCCTTTACGAGTGCATTGCGGTTCTCGTGGCTGCATATCTTTTTAAGCGTTTCTATTCTATATATGGCTAGGTGAAATGATGGCTGAAAGAAAGACCGTGGTTCTAGTAGACCCGGACCTTTACATGAAGAGGATGCTTCACTACAACGAAAGGCACAGCGTATGGTACATATTCAGGTCGATATACGTCGCGATATACCTGTTCATAGTCGGCGCGCTGCTCATATCGCAGACAACGCTGCACTACGGATACGATGTGTTGGCAGGCATATCATTGGTCGTCTTGGCCTTGATGGTAGTGGTGTACGGCTTCGTAGTTTCTCTGCACAACAAGCTCATGGTAAGATACGGCTGAGCTGGCGGTGTAGGTTAAGCTTTTAGTCTTTTATTCTTTATTCTATTTATTAATCTGTTCTATGCCCCGCGGTTCTTGCCGCGGGTTCTCTTAGCTCCTATAGGCTGGTCTTAGTGGTTAGTTTACCGAATATTTACAAAAGCAAGCATCTCAGATACTTCCCAGTGATACCGATAGCATTGATGCTGCTATCGCTATACCTGGCAGGGCACGTGACCCTGGATTCATCGCTCAGGGGGGGAGTCAGCATAATACTCCAGACTAACTCGAGCATGAGCTCGCAGCAGCTCGCGGCTGCAATTTCATCAAAACTGCACGTACCTGACCCGAGCATACAGAAAAGCGCGGGAGGATTGCAGATTACGCTTGCATTCAACCAGAGCCTTGCCGAAGCGAATATTTATCAGATAGGATTTGACCAGAACAATTCCGCATACAAAGTGGCACTTACAAACAAGACCATAGCGGAGATAGCCCTTTCCGGAAATCAGCTTAATCAGAGTCTTGTAGCAAGAATTTCGAATTATTCAGATGCCGTAAACAGATCAATGGCAGGCATGAGAACGCAGATAGAAGGTGAGAGAAACGCGCTTGCTGCTTTCATAGGCACGCCGCCTTACGATCCCAACAGCGCCTCGAACATGAGCGCAATGGCGGCCGGAATGTACGAACAAGCCAGCAACGTGTATGAGAACAGGACAGTATCGGCGCTGCAGGGGATAATACCCTTTAGCACATTCTCATACAGCCCAGTTTCGGCGACAGTCGGCAGGTACTTTCTTGGCGAACTGGAGGGAGTGATCATAACCGCATTCATATTGATATCGATAGTTGTGTTCTTCATATTCAGATCTCCGGTTCCCGCCTTCACGGTAGTGTTTGGGGCAGCGAATGATATCCTGATAGCACTCGGGGGAATGGCGATATTCGGCATACCCCTTGGAGTGGTGAGCATAGGCGGGCTTCTGATGCTCATAGGTTACGCCATAGACACCGACGTTCTCTCGGCCATAAGGATCCTGAAGAGGCATGAGGGAACCCCAGAAGACAGGGCTTACGCATCGATGAAAACAGGAATGACGATGACAACAACTGCGATAGTGTCGTTCGCAGTGCTCTTCGTTGTGGCCTTGCTAACATACGTTCCGACTTACTATGAGATAGCAGGAGTTGTGCTGATAGGGCTTGTCGGAGACCTTCTGACAACATGGCTTGGAAACACGCCACTGGTGCTCATGTACAAGAAGCGTAAAGAGAGGATATGATGACGTTTATAGATTACATTAAAGATTACAGAGTTCTTGCGCTGCTTGTGATACTGGCCGGGCTCTTCGTAGCTGACGTGACCCACGGGATAGGCCTTGGTATAGAGTTTGTTGGGGGAACGCAGATAACGCTGACGCTGGCGCATCCAGTCAATCCCCTGATCATGAGCTCGCTGATAAGCACTCTCGAGAATAGGCTCTCTCAGTCCGCTCTCGGCCAGCCGATAGTCCAGGGAGAGGGCAATTCGCAGGTGCTGATACAGATACCGACGTTCTCAAAAAGCAGCATAGACCGCACTGTCTATCTGATAGAGCAGCAGGGCGTGTTTGAAGGGCTGGTTAATGGCAGGGAGGCGCTGAACGGATCAGGCATACTGGGGGATTCTCTGCAGTCGACGTATGGCGTTTCAGGTAGCAACGTTACGTGGCAGGTGAACTTCATAGTTACCGCGGAAGCCGCGAAAAAGTTTTCCAGCGTTGTCTTCGGGCAGGCTTACAGCCAGCTATACATGTTCCTTGACAGACCTGATGGCGCGATACTGCTTATGAACAATTCCAGAATAAGCGGAGCTGGGCTCAGCAGGCAGGAGGAACTCGGAGCAATGAGCCAGGCGCTTCTTTTCGGAAACAGGACAATACCGATCGAGATGCTCGACCAGAATGCAAGCAACTGGAAAGCGTTATACCCGTTCTTCAACGGCAGCAGGAAGAGGTATAGCCGCGTGATACTTGAGCGCGGTACCCCCGAAGGCGTTGTCAAGAACCTCACTGCGATGAATTACTCTTTGATATATGCGACTGCCTCGAACATGACTCCCAGCTTTACCCCGATAACCATCGCCAACGGCACACAGGTCATAAGAGTAACTGAATGGCCCGCGATAGGACTGCTGACATCATCGGTTCTCGAGCCTGGCATAACAACGGGGGGAGTATCTGAGACTTATGCCATAAGCGGCAGTGTCCCTCCGGGGCCTTCATTGCTGGAAGAGAACGCCGCTGCGCAGAACACCACCGGCCTCATAACCAGCGTGCTGAACGGTGGAGCGCTACCCGTGCAGGTGATAGTGAACCCACCGACAACGATTGCGCCGACGCTTGGTAAACATTTCGAGGTAGTAAGCGCGGCGGCGCTTCTCGCGGCCATAATTGCCGTAACTATAACGATAGTCATGAGATACAGGAAGATATTCCTTATAGGACCGATAATACTCACAACCATGGCCGAACTTTTCATTATTGCATCGGTCGTAGGATTAGTAGGATACATAGACCTGCCTGCTGTCGCTGGAATGATAGCGGTTGTAGGTACGGGGGTCGACGCCCAGATCATAATAACTGACGAAATACTCACAGGATCGAGGGAATCCAACATGAAATCTAAGTTCAGCCATGCGTTCTATGTTGTCTGGGCAGATGCAATACTGCTCATCGTAGCGATGGTGCCTCTTATATTCTCGACCTCGCTGATAACGGTCATCGGCTTTGCGCTCTCGACTGTTCTCGGCGCCCTTCTCGGCGCGTTGCTGACCCGTCCTGCCTACGCCTCGATTGTGGGCAGACGCTATCTCAGAGGATGATGGCATGGCCAAGCACTGCCCGATATGCAACAGATCAAGCGCGGATGTGCCTTTCCATGGCGAGTTTTGCAGATACTGCACAGAGGACAAACTCTCAGGCAAGATAAGCGCAAAAGCAGAGCTGGACATATGCAAAAGATGCGGACTTCTAAGAGTGGGCAAGGCTTTTGTGCGCCTGGAAGGCAGGAATGTGCAGAAAGTTGTGGAGCGTGCGGTGAAAGGATACGGGGTGCGCCTGGTAGATTTCGGCGAGGACTACGCGCTTGTTGAATTTACTGAGGAAGATGAACACGGGAGGGTCTCGGTGGAGAAGAGAATACCTCTTTCACGGAAGAAGGTGCTATGTGATACTTGCTTCAAGAAGGCCGCATCGTACTACGAAGCGATCTTCCAGCTCAGAGGCAGCACGACCAAGGGATGGAGGATGATAAAATCCCTTGAGAACTACCTTAAGGCCAATGACGGTTTCATATCGAAGGTAGAGGAGAATGACAACGGCCTTGATGTGTACATAAGCAACAAGAAGCTTGCAGCCGCCTTCCTGAACTTCGCAAGGGCAAGCTTTAAAGCCTCGTACACCCTTTACGGTATGAGAGGGGGGAAAAGAATATATAGGAATACATACGCTATAAGATTGTAAGCTTCCGGTGCTTGGATGGAGCTGAAAATAACATATCTTAGCTGGCTTGCCGTCTTTGCTGCCATTGGCATCGTTCCTGCTGCGGCCATGAACGCAATACCTATACTGAGCGGAGTAGCAGGCCAGTGTTGGCAGTTCAACTCTAGCTACGTGAGTTGTGTTGACGGGCAGAGGATACCCGTTACTTTCGCCGTATCAAACCCATACAAGCCCTTATATGGCAATTTCACAGCATGGCAGGAGGACCCTTACAACGTTAGCATGCCGATGGGGATCCTTGGAAGCAGATGCGAGGTCGGCAGCCTTTCTACAGTGGTCTGCACTGTCTCGCTTGTGCCTTTCTCGCTGCTTGAAGGCAATGGGAGCAGTACAAGGAAGGTGGCCATAGACTTCGTCTCTTCGAGCTACCCGCAGGTTAATTTCAGCGTATCTTTCAATATAACCGTGCATCACTATCTTAACCAGTCCGGAGGCTATCTCGCGAATCTGTACGAATCCACTTACGCCAGATACTACACGGAGAACGAAACCTACAGCTATTTCTGCGGAGTGTACGACATATGCAACTCGATAGTGAGCGGTTACCTGAATCAGACCCAGCCGTATGTCTACAACGCCCAACGGGCGATAACTGAGTCGGAGCTGGATCAGGCCGCGTATAATATCACCACTGCCAATATAATCATGACAGGCGCGAGTGCGCAGTTCGAGTCTTTCGACAATATCTCCAACAGGATAGAAAACAATGTCATAGCCGCGGATAACGCTGCGGGAATCGCAGAGGAGGAATACGCGGCAAACAGGAGCGTGCTTGCGAATTGCCGTGCCTTTGACAAGAGCCTTTACGAGGAATACGCGAACAACACAACCGCGTCAGGAACGGAGCCCGTGACTCTGAACAGCTCATCCGGCTATCTCGACGGCGCAGACTCGCTGCTACAGAATGTGCGCAGTTCGGAAGCATCGTGCAAGCCACACGCACTCTTCCAAAATCCCATACGCATAAACAGCATGCACCTTAGTGGCATAAACCTTGATTTCATGAAAAACGTGAGGTGGGGTGCAATGGGTTACATCGCATTCGTTGCGCTTGGTTCCATTCTGATAATATACGGAAGGGAGAGATTCATCGAGAGCATTGAGGAAAAGAAGAGGCAGCGTGAGGGATCCGTCTGATATGGGAGCCGGTGATTATCTCCTGGTGTCGTTGTATTCTTTCAGGAAGAATGCGGCGTTTGCGCTGTCCGCCGTCTTTCCAAGCGCTTCCATAACCTTGTTTATACCTTTGAGCGTTGGCTCTTTGCCGGAAGAGACAATCAGGTATATCGCCGCCACATACGCCAGGGTTGCACTTTCATAATTCATTGTGGAAAGGAAATCCAACATACGGTCCTCTGGCGTGATCCCCACACATTCAAGTATACGCATCACCGCGTCGCGCGTTATAGGTATGCCGTTGGATACGAATATCACATACGTGGAGAAGTAATTGAGATAACCTGCTGCGGCCATTTCCATCATGCCCTTCCTGGAGAGGGCATCCTTCACCTCTCCGTTCACTATTCTTGCCATTGTGGTAATCATCGATGCCAGGATGGCGCGCGTCTCCTCCATCGCGTCTGCTTTGTTGGAAGGCCTTGCCCCGCGCCTCCAGGAATCGTTCACTATCTCGCGGAAGAGATTCAGAGCATGGGCTGCAAGCGGCAGGTTTGATGGAAGCCCTACAGCCACGGCTATGGAATCGAGGAGTTCTACCGTAGGCTCCTTGCCGATAACACCAAGGTAATAGAGCATTGGAAAATAGGAGGCTATGTTGTTGAGTTTTGAAGACAGGATTGCCTTCATCATATTCATGTCCGGAGGCATATCAACGGCGCTTAAGAGCTTCGTCAGATTGTATGAATCTACATCTACACTGTATAGAAGGAGCATGGAAACCGCAGTTACGTACACTGCTATCTCTTTGCTGAGGCCCCTCCCACCGACTTTCAGGACGATTTTGGTTAGCGGACCGCTGTTCTCGATTATCCCATCGGCCTCCTTCCAGAGCATTGCAATCTCTACATCCCTGAACTCATCCCCCAAGCTTAGAAGCCTCTCAGAAAGCCCAGCTATGCTGTTTGGGAAATCCGCTCTTTTAGGATCTAGGCTTTCCGTAAGCACACCGGATACTGAATGGAAGGTAAGGTTTTTAACTGGGTGTCTCGCCCGGCGCCAACTGCCGGCTAGCTGAAGAACGCCATATATTTTAAGCTTGATGATCCAATATCATATGCGCTTCAATGGGAGTCTACCGGCAGCACGTATCAATTTCAGAAGAGCTGAAGGACATGGCAATAGCCGATATCGGCCTCAGCGTAGCATTCGCCATACTTCTTTCCGGAGGCATCTTCTCCTCCGTGTCAAAGGGTTTCTCGCTGCTGTACCTGCTTCCGATAACGTTCATGGCTGTGACGCTATCATTCCTTCCGCATGAATACATGCACAAGAAAGTCGCTGAGCGCTTCGGGATAATAGCCGCGTTCAAGAGGTCGGACTTCGGGATAATCGTCGCACTTTTCACAAGCATGTTCGGATTCCTCATGGCCCTTCCTGGGGCGACAATGCTCTATACCAACACTCTTACAAGGAAGCAGGACGGCTACGTCTCAATAGCGGGTCCTTTGACAAACTTCGCGATATTCCTGTTACTATTTGCCGTCTTTTACCTTTCAAACATCAACCATAACAGCTACCTCGCCATAGGGCTCTGGCTTACCCTCTATATCAATATCTGGCTGAGCTTCATAAACATGCTGCCCGTATACCCTCTTGATGGGAGCAAGATATTGGCCTGGAACAAGGGGGTCTACGCCGCCCTGCTTGTTACAGTGTTCGTACTTCTCTTCTCTCTGAACCCAGGAATAGCAATCATAGAATCCATGCTCTTCTCATTTGTGCTCATAGTGGTTCTCGCGAAACTCTCAACCGGCATGCTCTTCAGACCGCTATGAAAGGCTTTCTTTGAAAATCAGCAAAACGGCCTGCGGATGCGTCGGCTTACGTAATAGGATCCGGCTCACGAGAGCACATCGATGCTGGGTTTCATTGGCGATGCCCTTGAAGCCCTCTGGGAATCGGAATCCTCCTCCTTCTCAATTCTTACCTTCACCCCCAGGAGCTTAGCTATATACTCGCTGGAATCAAGAAACGCCTCGTATTCTTCTTCATAGCCAAGGGCCCCTTTCCTCAGTTCATTGGTCTTCCTCATCAGCACCGCTGCGTATTTGGATACGATATCGGAGCTTATCGAAGGGTATTTATCCCGTATGCCAGCCACTGTCTTTCCTATGTCCTTCGTCTCTGAAATGATGCCCAGCGCGTCGTGCTTCCATGCCCCCGCGGTTATTATCCTTATTTCTCTGGCAGAGCCTCTTCCTTTCCTGCCCATGAGCTCCATCACCTGCTTTGCGTCCAACACTGCCCGCTCCACAAGCTCTTCCCCTTCCTCAATAACTTCGCTTATCATCTCCTTATCCGCACTGGGCCAACTTTCTGCAGATGCGAAGCTATTGTTGCCAAGCATGTGCCACAGCTCTTCAGAAACGTGCGGCGCTATGGGCTGCATCATCAGAATAACCTTCGAGAGATAATCTTTCACTACCATAGAATTGTTGCCCCCTTTTGCAAAATATCTCTTTAGCTCTAAGACCGTGTTGTAAAGGAGCTGCGTAGATGCGTCGCGCAGCTCAAGCTTCTCCATTGACGCTGTGATCCCGTCTATTTTTCTATTGAGTTTTGAATAGAGCCAGTAATCCATGCGATTCAGCTCGCCCATTCCCAGGCCATCTGCATTCCTGCTGGCATTGTGCAGGTACTCGAAACGCTCCCTAACTCCATTAACAGCCTCGTCGTTGAATTCGGAATCGCTGAATAACTCTGCCCCTGCGATCACAACAAACCTTAGCGGGTCTACTCCGTATTTTGCAAACGCGTCAGCAAGAGGTATTATGTTGCCAAGGCTCTTGCTCATCTTCTCGCCCTCGCACAGAACGGATCCGTTTACCACTATCTGCTTCGGCCATCGCTTCCTTTCGAATATGGCGGCATGGTTGAATATGTACATGGTAAGATGGTTGAAGATAAGATCGGGCCCTGAGTGCCGCGATGTCTCATTGTACCAGTACTCGAAAGATTCTCTGCTCTTCCTGACTTTGTCGAAATCTATGCCTGTCTCCTTGGCAACGTCCCCTGCATTGCCCTCTCCCAGGAAGACGAAGCTGAAGAAAGCAGGAGTAAGCCTCTCAGGATCGACCTCCCTTATTATGTGGGATATCGTGTAGAATGCCATGTACACTGTAGAATCCGATAACGATTCTATTATGTACTGTTTTTCGAAAGGAAACTTCGTACCGAGGCCCTGCGCCCTCACAACAGCCCTGAGGTTTATCCATTCCAGTGCGGATTCGAATGCATTCCTGCTCTTCTCAGGGAGTATGTTCATGTTTCCGAGTGCATCCTTTGCAGTTTCCTTCCACTTCGCATCGCCGTAATTCAGAAACCATTGGTTGTCAACCACCTTCACCACAACCCCAGTACCGCATCTGCACATAACATTGCCTTCGTTCGCCAGCGCGTAGACCTCCAGTGCATCGCCACTACCCAGCAACATGCCTTTTATCTTCTCTCTTGCCTCTGGCTCAGTAAGTCCCTTCAAGCCATCCGCGATCATCCTCCCCTTGTGTGATTCCGCCTTATACTGCAGCTTTGTCGCAATCTCAAGGAGTTTCTCGTCCGAACCCGGCTCGGCCCCCGCCTTGCGCATATATGCAAGAGCAGGTATCTCTCCCTCCTCCAGTTCACCCGTCTCAAGCACGATTATCGGTTCTATGTTATCGGCCTTTCCTTCTGCCTTAAGCCTTTCCACTGCGGCGTAATCGAATGGGGCATGGGCCGGAACGCTCATAACAACTCCCGTTCCAATGCCCTCATTGACAAAGAAGCCCGGGAGCACAGGAAGCTCCGCGCCTGTTATGGGATTCGCACAACTCTTGCCTATAAGTTCAGAACCGCTGGCCTCCCCGGAAGCAACGATGGAAAACTGGTATTTCAGGGAAGGTATGCTTTCCTTCGCAATATAATACTTGCCCTTTGCGCCTTCCATGCTGCACAGCGCGTATTTCGCATTCTCATTCACGAACAGATTTGTTACCCCGTGTATTGTTTCAGGCCTCAGCGTAACACATAGCAGGTAGGAATCTTCCCCCTTTATCCTGAACCTTATCGCTACCTCTTTCTCTATCTCCGGCTCAACATCATGCTTGGTATCATGCATACCAACCGCATTGTTCTCATTGGGGCACCATCCCACCGCATGCTTCCCGCGTATGAGGAACCCCTTATCATTGAGCTTACCGAACTGCCACTCGATCATCTTGCTGAAGAATGGGTCTATCGAGACGAACTTGCGCCTCCAGTCTATGCTGAAACCCGCTAGGTGCATCCCCCGTTCTATCTCTTTAACAAAATAATTTGCGATGTACGTAGGATCAGTCATCTTCGCTATCTCCTCATCAGGTATGCTGAAGAGCTTCAGCTCCTTCACAAGATCTTCATCCCTGCTTTTTATTCTCTTTGCAAACGCAAGCACTGGTGTGCCTGTCGCGTGGAAGCCCATCGGGAAGAGAACGTTGAATCCCCTCATCCTTTTGTACCTGGCAAGAACGTCGGCCGTTCCGAAGGTCCTCAAATGGCCTATGTGCTGCGGCGCATTGGCGTAAGGAAAGGCCGCAGTTACAAAGTAAGAAGGCCTGGAATCCACGTTGCTCTCAAAAAGCCTCGCTTCGCTCCATTCCCTCTGCCATCTATCCTCAATCTCCTTGTACTCCATCCTCTCACTGTTCTGCACTCAATAAATAAATGCAATAGGTTATTATATTCTGTGTACATCCGTCCTGTCAGTGCAATTGCACCTCACGTTCTGAGTTCGCAAACCGTTTTATACTTTGCCATTCACTTATATTAGTCTAAGTTTAGACCATTATGGGTGGTGGAACGGAAACAAGGGCAGGTACGGGAAAGTACGGAATAATCGACGGCACGCTCAAAAGCGGCTTTGCGAAGATAATAATACTCAACTCAATACGTAGGAAAAAGACACACCCATACGCTCTTCTTAAGAATCTGCGCGAAAGGGATTACCCTATCGTCGGCAGGATGGGCAAGAGCGAGATATACAATATACTCAATGCGCTTGAAAAGAAAGGATTCGTCAGGAGCAAGGCAGTCATGCGCGGCCGCGTGGCACAGAAAAGGTACGAGCTAACCCCGTACGGCGCAAAGGTTGCAAACAATTCAAAAAGGATGATCTCGGGATTCCTAGCCGAAGCGCGAAGGCTGATAGAGGTCGAGTTCGAGGGATAATGCATGGCAGAGTATTCTGTGGACATAGTCAACATTACCAAAAGATTCGGCAACCTCGAAGCGGTAAAGGGCGTGAACCTTAAGATAAAGCACGGGGAGATATTCGGAATACTGGGCCCGAACGGCGCAGGCAAGACCACGACACTGAACATGGTCCTCGGTCTACTGGTGCCGAGTTCAGGCCACATAACTGTTGAAGGCTACGACAGCGTCAAGCATCCGGAAAAGGTCAAGCAGATGATCGGCTTCATGACACAGGAGACTGTTGTGGAGAGCTATCTCACTGCTAGGGACAATCTGCGCATATTCGCAAGGTTGTATCATGTGCCCACGGCTGAGATAGAGGAAAGCGTCAACCGAGCCCTCGCAGAAGCCGACCTTGTCGATTTCGCAGACAAGCCTGCAGGCACCTTCTCCGGAGGGATGCAAAGGCGCCTGAACCTTGTGAAGTCAATGATACAGGAACCGAGAGTGCTCATACTCGATGAACCTACCACAGGCCTTGACATACAGAGCCGGGTTAATATGTGGTCCGAGATAAGGCGCCTGAACAAGAAGGGGATAACGATAATACTAACTACCCAGTATCTTGAGGAAGCCGATGCCCTGTGCGACAGGATAGCGATAATCGATCATGGCAAGGTGAGCGCTATAGGCACTGCGGCTGAGTTAAAAAAGATAGTTGCGAAAGGCAGGGTCCTGAGTGTCTCTGCGGCGCATGATGATGTTCCTGCGCTAAGGAAACTACTTGGCACTGTCCTCGGCTCCGAGTCCGCCGAGAAAGACGGCCGGATAGAAGTGCAGATAAGCGATCGCCCACTCTATCAACTGCGCAAGGCTGCAGAGGCCATAGAGAAGGCCGGCATAGACGTGCATGAGATAAGCATACGTCTGCCAACCCTTGACGATGTTTTTATAAAGCTAACCGGCGCAAGCTTTAGGGACACTACCGTAGAGCAGCAATCGAGTCTCACACGGCTGCGTGCAGGTGTATGAATTGGGACTTATCCAGGACTCAATGACAATATACAAGAGGGAGATGCTTCTCTTCCAGAGCAACCTCCGCACAAACCTGATACGGTCAATGATCTTTCCCTTAATAATCCTGATATTCTTCGGAAGCCTCGGATCAAGCATAACCGGCATCCCCGTGGCAGTGGCAAATTACGCAAACAATCCTTCATCCGTGCAGTTCATAAACAGCCTCGAGGCAAACAAGGTTGTTTCGGTAACTTCTCTCACAAACCAGGAGACGGGACTTGGAATGCTTCACTCCGGAACAGTCGAGGCCGTTCTTGTAATACTCCCTTCATTCCCGCGGTCGAGCAACGGGTCGCCAAGTGTTTACTTGTATTATTCCGGCAGCGAGTTTTCGCAGGCTGGTGCTGTCCTATCCGCTATCGCGTCATCGGCAGCGGCTTTCGGCGCGAACGTTGGCAGCAGCGCTGAGCAGGCAGGTCTGGTAAAAACGGTCTCTACGCAGGGAACAGGCAGCAACTATCGCGATTTTCTGGTAGCGAGCGTCATACTGATGGCTGTGGCTTTCGGGGCTGTATTCGGAGGTGGAATGTCAATAATAATAGACCGCCAGCTCGGGAACATAAAGGCGTTTCTCATCACTCCTATAAACAAAAAAGCGATACTGATCGGCAAGCTGCTGTCTGGAACACTGCAGTCAATAATCTACGGCATACTTGCAATAATAATCGGACTGGTCCTTGGTGCAAAAATAGCGATGGGCTTGCTCGGCATACCCTACATACTCGCGATGCTGGCCCTCACAGGCATGGCGTTCTCCGGGATAACGCTCCTTTTGGGTTCAAGGATAAAACGTATAGAGGTATACACCATAGGTGCGCAGTCATTCGTGATGCCGGCATGGTTCCTCTCCGGGGCGTTCTTCCCAACGTCTTCCTTCCCGCCCATACTGCAGCCATTCAGCACTTACGATCCCCTCACCTATGCGACCAACGGCATAAGGTCCGTAATGCTAAACGGGTTCTTCCCGATCAGCAGCATGATCACCGACTTCGGGGTAATGATTATATTCACTGCAGTAGCAGTAATAGCCAGTTTTATACTGTTCAAGAATACAATAGAATGATCTTTGGTGAATGAATGAAGAACGCGCTGCCTTTAATATCTCTGGCTTTCCTGGCATTCCTACTGCCCGTCTATGGTCAGGGGACGCAGACGGGTGCACTCTCCCCTTACAACCTCCGCATATCTCCCGATCCCGTCACTGCCGGGAGCAACATGACTGTCTCTTTCCAGATATACGATTCATACTCATCATCGCTCAGCAACGTAAACCTTGAGCTTGAAGGAGCCTATCCTATACTAAACATATCGCCGACGCACTCCAATCTCATAACTACGATGAGCCAGGGCATATACGGCGGTTCGACAACGTACTTCACCTATAACGTGAAGATACCTCAGGATACCGTGTCTGGGGAGTACAACCTCACTCTTGTGGCTTATTACCAGACAACGGTAACAACTGTCACGGGCATCTCTGAGATAGTCACCGGCGAATCGACGATACCTATAAGCTTCTATGTCCATGGCATCCCAAAAATAAGCATAGTCTCTACTCCTTCGCACATTTCCCCAGGGGAGGAATTTCCGATTGTGCTTGATGTCTCAAACATAGGGTACGGCACCGCAAAAGGACTGAACCTCTCGCTCATTAGTGATGCTAACTTCACTGCTCTTGGGAGCAGCTCTTTCAGCATCGGCAACCTAGCCCCACACGGCACAGTCTCGATAAACGCGGAGTATCAGGCCAGCCCGGCACTAGGCAACGGAACCTATCGGCTGCCCATGCACGTCAGCTACACGCCCGAGGTGGGTCCGGTGCAGAATGCTCTCATCTACCAGAACCTATCCGTTGCTGTTGACAATCCCGATATAGTTGTGTCTGCAGCCGGTGCGTTTCCACAGGCTCTCTACCAGGGATACAACCAGTCCGTGACTCTCTCGATTGCGAACATAGGGTACGGCACCGCTAAGAATGTCAGCGTCGGCGTGCTTCCAGGTCCCGGAACCAGCGTACTCGGTTCAGTCAACAATTTTTTCATAGGTAGCATAGCTCCTGGCCAGAGCGTCCAGGAAGCCCTTCTTGTCAGTGCCAACAACGGCGGCTCTTACAACTCAAGCCTGCTGGCCCGTGTGGACTACTATCCTGCCAACTACGGCAGCCCTATCTCCAAAAATGAGACAGTCTCTCTTTCAGTAGTGCCTTCTTCTTCATTCACTATATCAAATGGCGAATATCTTCTGCCACAGGGCTCACCGAACGCACAGCTCAGGTTAAGGATAACCAATACTGGAAACATAGCAGCAAAGAATCTGCAGCTCAGTTTCCAGAGCCAGTATCCGATAACCCCTGTCACCTCAAGCTATTACCTTGCCGATCTTGAACCAGGCCAGACTGCAAACGTGACCTTCCAGGTGAGCGTGGATGAGAAGGCCCAGTCCGGCAGGTATCCTGTAACTATATACGAAAACTGGAAGCAGTCCAACGGCGCGCCTCAGCAGGTCTATTATGGTACGAGCAACTACTATGCAATAGTGGGATCCCAGCAGGGCACCGGAGGGATAATCTCCTACATCATATACCTGGCAGTGATCATTATTGCAGCGTATA
>JAJZKF010000076.1 GCA_021804305.1 Microcaldota archaeon
CGTCCTTGCCCATGCTCCAAAGCGCGGCCATTTTCTTGAACTTCGAGTTCGCCTCCCTGAGTATGAATATGCTCTTTTCCTCTATCTTGCTAAGGTCCTGCTCCATCATTCAAATCGCCCTCCGGTTCACCTCCAGTCCCTTGAGGTATATAGTTGCCCCTTCTATCTTCTTCCCAACCGTCTTCATTACGGGTATCTTGTACAATTGCTTCCTCTGCCCGTTGTATATAACAGCATATGCGTCCCTCAGGCTTCCCTTGCCCTTCACACCCGCAGGGAATGCTATGTAGTAGTATTTCGCCTTGTCCTTCTTCATGATCCCCATGAACTTCTTCCAGTTATCCTCTGAGGGGTTCCTGTTGAACTCCTCTATGAACCTGTTTTCGGCCATTATTCGCACCTTAACATCATTATGTATAATCATTAAATTTATGCATAATTAGCTATAAATAGCTTTCTGCAGCATTAATTAGCGGTAGAATGAAGGTAGTAAGGGAAAAGAGGATAGAGTTCACGAGCATCTCCATACCAAAGCAGCTGTTCAAGAAGGTGGAGAGGCACATAGAGGGCACCGGCTTTCCCTCAGTGTCAGGATACGTGGCATTCATCCTGAGGGAAGTCCTCAGTGAGAAAGGCAACAAGAAGGCTGACTACGAGGCGGAGATAATAAGGAACCGCCTCAGGGAGCTCGGCTACCTCTGAGAGAGGAAGGAGATGACCTCCCTGTCATGGCCCAGCGCATTCACCTTGTTGTAGATCTTCGTTATTCGCATGGACTTGTCTATTATGAAGGTCTTTCTCAACGTCCCCATACCGAATATGCCGCGGCTGCCATAGGCGCCGTACTTCTTTATCACCGTACTCCTGGGATCTGAAAGCAGAAGGAATTTAAGCGAATACTTGCTGCAGAAGTTCCTGTGGGAGTCCACGCTGTCCTTGCTTACCCCAATAATCTCTGCTCCCGCCTTCTTGAACCTTGCGAGGGACCTGTTGAATCCCTTTGCCTCTATAGTACAGCCAGGCGTGTCGTCCTTTGGATAGAAGTATAGTACCACATCCTTTCCCTTGAAGTCTGCAAGCCTGTGCATTCTCCCGTCACTTCCCTTCAGCCTGAAATCCGGGGCCTTGCTTCCCTTTTTCAACATTGCAACACCATTTATATTTTGGCTGCGATTCTATAAATTGATATCATGGGTCTCTTTGACATTCTAAAGAAGGGCGGCGGAAAGCCGAGGATAACCATAACTGCGATAAACGTCAAGCTGCACGGTAACATGCACGGCCTGGAGGGCTTCACCGCATCGGAGAACCCGTTCAATGTGGAGATACCGTTCAGGAACAAGACGCACTCTGACATGCTTACGGAGGCCGCAGACTTCAAGGCGCAGAAGGCTGAGCCCATAAGGGTCAATTCGATAAAGGTATCGGAGCCGTTCTCGCTGGTATCTGCCGAGCCGAATGCCCCGATAACGATAAAACCCGAGGAGAAGGTGGTATTCAAGCTTAGGATAAAAGGGCCGTCCCACAATTATTCCGGGCCCATCAGCGTATTCCTCGAATCGGACGACCCCGAGATGGTGCACGTGGAGATAAAGGAAACGGTGCTCAAATGGAAGGGCAGGGACGTCCCGATAGAGACGTCATCACGGATCCTCAGCATACCAAGGGGCCAGATATTCACCGAAAAGGTGCAGCTCTACAAGGCATTGACATTCGGGGACACGGTAAGCACGATATCCATAGCAAGCCCGTTCATGTTCGCAGGATCCGACCCAAAGCTTCCGATAAAGGTCAATGACCCCAACAGCTGCATAGTCAACCTGTACATACAAGCGCCCCAGACCCCCTATGCGGGGCAATTGGAGGTATCGCTTGAGTAGGCAGGAGAGGCTGTACAAAAGTGATTTATACCATTTAGACGGAATGGTTCTCCAAACACGTGGTATCATGGAGATTAGCAGGGCAATTCGGTGGACCGCAGCAAGGGGACCGCACAAGGATGAACTGGTACATACATCAGGGCCCAGCGTGATGCACGAGTCCAGGAGCGGCTGCGGGCGGCTTTCCATCGGCGTTGGCGGGCATGAGATCAAGGTCAACTACGTAATAGGAATGCATATTGGCAGGGAGATAAGGACAAACATAATGGAGCTGAGGACGCACAACGTGCCAGACTGGACCATAGCAACCAGAGAGGACATAGTTGCGGCGTTTGCTGAGGCCGCGATCAATGTCGCTAGGTCGAACGGGTACACTCTGGATTCCAGGATACATTGGCTCACTGACGCGATAAACGGCATTCAGGCAAGCAACCACCACTACGTTGAGGGGGCCGATTAATCACACAGTAAGAGCATGCAGAAACAAAACGATAGCATAGAGGCCCGGTGGAAAAGAGAGGCACGGAGCGAGGAAAACTACCACAGGGAAGGGTACATAAAGGTAGATAGGGCCATAGCCGACCTGAAAAGCCTGTTAAGGACAGCAAAGACCCTCAAAGATGTAGAGGAAGGAATATTCGGAGACAAAATGGCACAGGGCTGACAAGCGGCCATTAAGGCTTGCCCTTCGCCCTGAGGGCTATTCCGGCTATGAGCGCCTCTATCTGTATGCGCTCGTTAGCGCCCTCCACGACCCTGAAGTTGCATTCGCCTATGTCCTTTATGATGGCGAGCTTCGTCCTTTCCTCTATAGCCATGTTCTGGACCTCCCTGTAGCACTGCGTAAGTATGTCCTCTGCGCTCATCCCGTGCCTAAGCATAAGGTTGTCTAGCTCGTTCCGTGCGCTGTCGAAGTTGCCGGATGCGGCGTAGTTGAGCATAGCTATTATCTCCTTGGGCCTTGCACGTGCAGCGATGTCGTATATGCTTGTCTCCGTTATCTTCTTGTTCTGTATTGCTGCGCTCTGAAGCACGTTGGTGAGCCTTCTCAGGTCCCCGTCTCCAACGTATATTAGAGCCTCTATAGCCTTGGCGTCCATCTCAAGTTCTTCTCCTTCCGCAATCCTCTTAACATACACCTTCATGTCCTCTTCCGTAAGGGGCTTGAACCTGAATACTATGCACCTGCTCTGTATGGGCTCTATTATCTTGCTCGCGTAGTTGGCGCTGAGTATGAACCTTGTCTCAGATGCGAAGACCTCCATGGTCCTCCTCAGCGCATGCTGCGCGTCGGAGGTGAGCGCGTCAGACTCGTCGAGGAATATTATCTTCAAAGGCACCTTTGCTATTGATATCGTCTTGGCGAACTCCTTGACCTCCCCGCGTATTACGTCTATGCCGCGGCTGTCGCTCGCGTTCATCTCCTTGAGGGCGGATCCCAGGTCCTCTCCGTAAAGGTCGCGGGCCATTGCTATCGCGCAGGCGGTCTTCCCTATTCCTGCAGTGCCAGCGAAAATCATGTTAGGGAAGTTTCCCCTCTTGACGAACGATTTGAGGCGCTCAACGATTAGCTTCTGGCCTATGACGTCATTAAGGGATTTGGGCCTGTATTTCTCTGTCCATGGAAGAAGATCTGCTGGCATAGA
>JAJZKF010000077.1 GCA_021804305.1 Microcaldota archaeon
AAAGAGCATAAGCGCTATGGTCATAATAGCATTCAATTACACCCCTGCAGGAATCGAGCTCCTGAGGCCTGAGAGGGAGTATGTAATAAAGTCCTCTGACCTGCAGACCATACTGATGGACATGGCGCAGATATCAATGGACTACTCCAAGTACATACTCGAAAAGGTAATGAACAAGGAGGATCTGGCAAAGGTCCAGCAGAATATGAAGATGAGGGAGGAACAGGGAAGGCGCCTGCTCCAGAAATCACAGGAGGAGCGCAGGAAGGGAAATGAAGGCACATAGCAGAAGATATAAATAACCAAAAACCCCTCTTGTAAAATCGTGAGTCAATGCCAAAACACAACGAGAACAAGACATGGGCATTCGCGCTGACCTTCATAGGTTCACTGCTGTACCTATACTCCGCGTCTGCGTTCGCGCAATCAGTGTCCCCGTCTAACGGCCTATTTTCAGGAGCTGGCGGATTCTTCCTGCCCATCTTCGCAGGAGTTGCCGTGATATGCTCCGTAGCACTTTTCGTGGGAAGCTTCGGCATCCTGAAAGGCGCAGGTTCTATGGTGGAAAGGGGGATAGGGCAGGCAGCCCTCTGGGGCGGAATCTCCCTCGTAGCCCTTTTCATAGGCAGCACAATGCTCTGGTATGTCGTGCTCGGATTCCTGCTGGCGATGGCAGGCGGGGTAGTGTACGCAGGCAGCAAGTAGATCCTGCGTTCCTTTTTTTGCAATTTTTCCTGCAAGTAACTGAAATCCCGATGCTTCTTACGGACTTAAGGTTTTACTGCTGGGATGCCTTGGACGCATTTATGCTTCGTATGTAAGACATTGTTTCCTCTACAGCCATCCTGTCCGGTTCTATGCCTATGCCTTTCAGCACCTTGGCCATCTCATCATACGTAGGGTTCTGCCCTGAAGCAAGTATGTAGTAGAATGCATGCACGTAAACCAGGTGGTTCTTCACTCCTGCCTCCATCAGTATCTCTATCAGGTCCTTGTCAGGCTTTATGCCCATGACAGAGACCATGCCGGAAAGGCTCTCTCTTGTTATCTCACGCCCTGCGAAGCTGAGGAAACCAGCGGCATAGATATAAGGCATCAGGCCCCTGCCTGCAGCCTTTGCGATTCTCTGATCCTGCATGAGCCTCTTCAGCTCCTCAAGGATAAGCGTGCTCGACACTACGCTTATGGCCTTCACTATCGCGGATATAGACCCGTAGCCTATGCTTGCGTAGGCCTCCTCCTGCCCCTTTGGTATATCTCCGCCATCCATCAAAGATATTCCTATGCCAACGTATAAAGTATTTGCGCTGCGCTCATGGCCATGGCAGCGCATATGCCATGCTGGAAGACATGGCAGACTGCCTGGCCTTGGGCCAACCAGCTCTGCAAATATTAATATACTATACGTGCGTTAATTAGCACATTTACATGGAAGTAGACCAGCAGGAGCTAAAGCTTGTCGAGGACGATCTCTGGCCAAGCGAGACAGTAATGGGGACAGTGAAGCAGAGGAGAATCCTGCCAGGCGGGTCTCTCATAACTCCGACAACAGTATTCATAACAAACAAGAGGATAATAATAATGAACAGGGCCTCTGCAGGCCTCAGGAAGGACTTCGAGATAATCCCGTACAACAAGATAACAAGCGTGAGGCTTGAGCACGGCATAATCTCATCGAGCGTGTTCGTGCGCGTAGAGGGGTATGACAAGGACGTAGGGCTCCTAAGCCACGGCAAGGAGGAGGGAGAGATAGACGGCCTTAAGAACAGGGACGCGCAGGAGCTTGTCAGGATGCTAAACGAGAACATAGCAAGCGCCACAGGCGGGTCTCCTGTAGACAACCTGCTCAGGGAGCCTGAAGGAGGCGTGCAGATGTTCTGCAGCAAGTGCGGGGCAAAGAACCCTTCAGATGCCAAGTTCTGCAGCAAATGCGGGTCACAGCTGGTCACAGGCCAGTAGATCTGCCAGCATATGCCCGCATGGCAGTGCATCAGGTGCACCAGCAGGATTCAGTGAAAAACCCCTGCAGTTTGTCCTCGTGCTGTGATCCAGCATGCAATTTTCCTGAGAAAAAGCTATAAACATGCGAATTCAAATATCTGTGATTACATGACTGTCCAGCAAAAGCCATCAGCAGGTAAGAGAACCACTCTGTACGACGAAATGAAGAAACTCGATCCTGACCTGCTGTCCAAAATAAGAACTGTCCTAAGGCACACTCCAAAGCATGAGATTAAAGCCGCAACCGGAGTACTCTCCGAACTCCTCACCACAGCCCAGAAGGTCGGCCTCAGCAGGGCAAAAAGAGCCTAGACTACATCCTGAATTAAACCCCAGACTCCAGAATAACAGGAGATCTGCCTGAGGAAGCAGAAAGGTCATAACCTCCTCTGCCCCTTGCGGGAAGAGAGTGAAGAGATCCTGACGCCTATCTTCCGTATTCCCTTTTTCCCTTCTGCGTACTTCTCAAAAAGGCCGGCAGCATTGCCCACGATGTCTCCGAGGCTCTGCGAGTAGTGCTGCAGGCTCCTGCTTTTCAGCCTCTCTGAGAAGTCAGAGTACCTTATCTTGACAGTTATAGTCTTGAACATCAACTCCTGCCTTACCGCCTCCTCGAAAACCTCATTTGAGATCTCGCGTATCCTAGCGTTTACCTCAGCTGCGTTATCAGTGTCCTTCTCAAAGGTCCTCTCCCTGCCTATGGACTTTACCCCTCCAGCCTCCTTGAGCCCGCTTTCGTCTACTCCGTTCGCATAGTTGTATACCTCAATCCCAAAGGACCCGAGGATCCCGGCCATCTTTGCCTTGGATGACTTGGCTATGTCCCCTATAACAATAAAACCCTCAGAGTTAAGCTTCTCCTCTGTCCTGGCTCCTACCCCATACATCTTCCCTATCTTCAGCGGAGCCATGAACTCCTTCGCATCCTCAGCCCTTACGAGCTTTATTCCATCAGGCTTTGCAGCGTCGCTCGCCATCTTGGCCAGCAGCTTGTTGCAGCTGATCCCTATGGAGCATCTCAGCCCGAGCTTTTCCTTCACCTCTTTCTTGACGGACCGCGCGTACTCCACAGCCTCGTCATACTCCCCTACCTTGTCCGACACGTCTATGAATATCTCGTCTATGCTCACCTGCTCTGAGCGTGATGCAAACCTCCTGATAAGGGCCATCACCCTGGCTGAGGTCTCCTCGTAGAACTTGTAGTCCACAGGCAGGAAGACAGCATCAGGCTTCAGCCTGTATGCCATTGAGATCGGCATCGCGCTGTGTATGCCCAGCCTCCTTGCTGGGTAGTTGCAGGTGCTGACAACGCCGCGTGCTGTGCCTCCCTTAGGGTCTGCGCCAACAATGACAGGCCTGCCTGCTATCTCAGGGTGCCTGAGCTCCTCGCAGGCAGCGAAGAAGCAGTCCATGTCTACAAGCATTATGGTCCTCATGGGAAATTACTTCAGCACAACATTTCCGTCACTGTCTGTTGTCTTCTTCCTGTTGGCTCTGTTGCTCTCT
>JAJZKF010000078.1 GCA_021804305.1 Microcaldota archaeon
TGTTGAATTGTATATTTGAAAGGCCGGAGCCCTTGCTGGAGAAGGCGAAGAGCAATGCGAATATTATGAAGAGCAATAGCACGCCGATCTTTACTATGACCAGCCAGAAGTCTGCCTGCGCCGCTTTCTTAACCCCGAACATGTTGATTATAGAGAGCAGGAATATCAGGATTATTGCAAAGGGAATGGCATAGGTGTTTAGCCCGAGACCAAGAAGGCTCGACAGGTACGACCCGAAGCCGAGGGCTATCGCGCCTATTGAAGTCGCAAGTGCCATGTACCGCATCATTCCAGTGATGAATCCCAGTTCACTGCCCAGGGCATTGTAGGTGTAAGAATAGGACGCGCCTTTCACGTAAGGCATCAGCGATCCGAGTTCACCCAGCTCGAGGGCGATTATCAGTGCAAGCACCCCAACAAGTGCAAAGGCGGCAATGGCAAATGATCCGGCCAGAGCTATTGCCGTACCGCTAAGGACAAATATTCCTGCGCCTATTATTGCACCGAGACCGACAGCCGCTGCAACGTATACCTCAATCTTGTTCCTGTTGTTATTTCCCATCAGCAACCACAGCCAATATTTAGCCCAGAATAAAGATGCAATAAAAATTAATATTACGATATGCATGCCCAATGGCAAGGTGCAGGCGCACATTTGCATTTATAATTCTATTTTGCAAGTAACAAGCATGGCAATAGAGCAGGAGGATGTTGATCCGATAAAAAACGAGCTTTGGCTCGATGAGAAGGTAGTCCTGACAGTGCGCCAGCGCAGGGTAGGGCCGGGCGGCTCCGTGGTAACCCCGACAAGCGTGGTGGCGACTAACAAAAGGATAATCATAATAAACAGGGAGACTCTGGGTCTAAGGCATGACATAGAGAGCGTGCCCTACGACCATGTGACAAGCGTGAGATGGGAGCATGGCATAATATCCTCTTCAGTCTTCCTCAGGGTTTCCGGCTTCTCTACCGAGAAGGGCTTTCTAAAGGGCACGGGCGAACAGGAAGGGGAGATAGACGGACTTAACAACAATGACGCCCAGGAGCTTTCTGACTATGTTGAGAAGATGATTTCCGGCGAGGGAAAGCCTGAGGCTGCTCCTGTAGGAGACGCTGGAGCAGGAGGAAGCAAGTTCTGCAGCAACTGCGGTGCAAAACTTGGTCCGAGTGCAAAATTCTGCTCAAAGTGCGGGAAAAAGGTCTGATTAATACTTGCAGGATCAGTCAGGTAGTGAGCTTGCGCTTATAATTTCTTCTCTGTTGTCAGCGAGATTATTGCTGCTGCCGTCCATAACTGCCCTTTGCTCTCCTGTGGTTTACCGTCCTTTGGACCATAGACCTCGTTCATTTCGCGCCTTGATAGCATCAGGCTCGATGCTAGGTCTGCCTTTTCTTCAAGGCCTGCCCTTCTCATGGCCTGAACGACTCTGGACTCGACGAACGGCCAGATTGTCGAGTTCTGATATGTTCCTGGTGCATTACGCCTAAAGGCGCCGTTGCCTACAAAGGCATGCAGGCGCCTTAGGGATGAAAAGAAATCTGCCTTTTTTATGGCATATGGAGGGGATATGTTAGTGTATCCGAATTCCGTCTTCGCCGCATCAAGCGCAGATAGGACGCGAGCGGCCTTGTCTCCTGCTGTGCCGTTTAGCACGGCCAGGGAGTTTCCCAGGCTGTCAAGGTGCATCTCCTTTTGTATGGACGATTTGCGCAAGGATATGCTGTCCGCATAGAAGCCGTCGCTCTCAGAATAGAATAACCTGTTAACAGTCTCCCGGAGCTGCTGCGCCTTCTCTGGCATTCCTATCACATCATACATCTCGACAAGGAGCATCTGGTTCGACAACAAGTACTTGTTCATATAGTTGGGCATGGCATCCCGCCAGTCCATCCCGCGGATCAGGCTGTTCTTGTCGAGCTTTCGTTCGATGTAATCAAGGCAGCGTTTTAGACCTACTGCATTCTGCTCCAAGAATTGCGTATCCGATGTGAAGGTGGCGTATTTTGCAGCTCCCAATATGAATAATATCTCAGTATCGGTAGTCCATGAATGGAAGCTTGGGATTCCGCCCAGCTTATTTGACTCATGCACGGAGGTAGGTATCCTCCCGCTGCTCCTTTGGTGCTTTAGGAATATGGAAAGCTGCGCCTTCACCTCGTTTGCATAGCCGAGTTTGAGGAGAGAATCTATCGAGTAGACCAGGTCGCGGTTCCAGAGCTGCGGATAGTTACTTGTGCTCGCATGGAAGCCCGAATCCCTTCTGCACCCTTCTATCACCTTCATTGCCTCTTGAGTCTTTGCAGATCTGACAGACAGGTTTAAGGTTTGCATGATTGATACGCCATTTTCTGGTTAATAAGGTTTTTGTGCTAATTGCATGCGGTACCTATGCGGCATTACGCCGCAAGCTTCAGCGGCGCAGGGTTGGTAACCTGCGCCTCGGCCTGCGTATAATCCATCCTGTCCCTTATCAGCTTCTTTATTGTCACAGTCTTTATCTTTTCGCTCCTTGCCTTCCATCGCATCCTCCCGGCAAGTGCCGTGATGGCTCCTGCGAGCGGGAAGAGCACTCCCTGCACTGGAGGGAATGCGATTGCGACCCCGGTTACGGCAGCGGCCCCTCCAAGCGAGAGCCACTCAAATATCCGGTAGGTCATCTTGTCTATCTGGTGCTCGTTTGCAAGCCTCTCCAGGCTCTCCCTGGTTTCCTGGTTTATGAAGGTTATCTTCAGGTCATCGACCTTTAGCCTTAGGGACTCTATGTCGCCCTTTAGTATGTGACGCTCGAGCCTGCTAAGGTCGCTGCGCACGCCTTCGAGCGCGCGCTCTATGTGGCCGGACATGTCGACCTTGACTTCATCCGGCTCATTTAGCCTATCGACCCCATTCAAGGCCCTAAGATAGAGCTTCTCTGATACCAAAAGAAGCATCAGTTGCTCGTTTCTGTCCTCTGTGGTCTTTGCCTGGAATGCGGCCTCCGAGGCCTCGGTCCTATTCACGCTTACCTCAATCTCGTTTCTCCTCTCCTCCTCGAGCTTGTTGAGGCGCTTTCGCATGGTGCTCGGCCTTAAGATTCTCTTCAAGGCCTGCACAAAATCCGTCTCCCTTAACCTTCTTCTCTTTCGATGAGATTCGGCTCCGGTATCCAATCTGGAAATACTAGCTCCCGATGCCAATCTTTCCATACTCCCCACAGTGTCCTTTAAGACAACTGACATCTCCCTCCCCAATAGCTAATTTGCTCCCTGACTTTATATAGCTTTTGTTCAAGCTTTGGGAGTCTAGAATAAGGCTTGCTATTTTGCCGAGGGAGCCGATTTTGACGTCGATTTTCAGGCTACTTGAATCGTATGGTATCAAGGTCCATCGGGGCCCTGGATTCGGTGTGCATCATGTTGCCAAGAACCCTTGAAAGATCCTCGCACTTTGACTCCTCTCCGTGCATCGTAAATATCTTTCTTGGCAG
>JAJZKF010000079.1 GCA_021804305.1 Microcaldota archaeon
ATGACAGGCAGCAGGTTACGTACAGCGAGCTGAAGAGTTTTGCAGGCCCGCTCGGAGTTGGCGAGGCCGACTTGAAGAGCAGCCTTGGCGAGCTTGAGGCTGCAAATGCAATAGCATCCAGGAGCAGCGGTGGAATACTTACGTATTATGTGTTGCAGAGCGAGCCTGTCCTGAGGAGGATAATGATAGTCGAGGATGACAAGAACATAAGCAAGCTCATGTCGCTTAGTGTCGGCAAGGGATTTGACATAACGCAGATATACGACGGGAAGGAGGCATTGGAAAGGATAAAGTTTGAGAAGCCCGACCTTGTGATACTCGACCTTATGCTGCCAGGCGCAGATGGCCTGGACATATGCCAGACAATAAAGAAGACACCAAACCTTAGCGACATAATTGTGATAATAGTAAGCGCCATGGATGCCACGTCGAATAGGTTCAGGGGCATAAAATACGGGGCGGACTACTACATAAGGAAGCCTTTTGATCCTGTCGAAGTGCGCGGGCTTGTAACGATATTCCTGAAAAAGAAGGGCAAGAAGTTCGATCCGCTGGTTGATCTCCCTAATGAGGACAAGATATCCGACGCGGTGGAAAAGGCGGTCAAGGAAAAAGATGACAGGTACGAACTCGGAAGACTCAGGGTAAACAGGCTGGCGGAGTTTGCAAACAGGTTTGGCACGGATTCGGGGGTGACGATACTGAGGCTTGTGTCGCAGCTCCTCCAGGATAAGGTGAGGGAAAAAGATTCTAAGGTATTTGTAGGATTCCTTAATGGTGACGATTTTGTGGTTGCGGGGGATTCGAAGAGCATAGGGAAGCTCATTTCCGACATAAAATCTGAATTCTCTGCGGTGCTTCCGTTCGTTTATCAGAGCGAGGGATATAAGCCAATAGAGCTCGGAATAGACGACATTTATGGCGCAGAGGCACCGAGGATGGAGCTGGTATATACTACAATAGAGAAAGACTCCCTGATAGAGAAGAGGAGCGAGATACTCAAGGAAAAGGGAGAGAAGACATACATAGGCTCGTATACCTATGACGAGCTTAGGAAGATGCTTGGTAGTGAGGAGTTAGATATAACCATAACAAGGGGCCAGGGCGGGGTCAGGCTGTCAATAGGCAAGGGAGGAAAATAAGTTATCTCCTTCTTTTCCCTCTCGTCTTTGTTGCCTTGCTTTGCACTGCTTTTGCATGCTTGCGCGCAGGAGCATGCCTCTTTCTCTCGTATGCATTGCGGCTGCTGGGCTCAGAAGTGCTTTCGAGCAGCTCTGACAGATGCGCGTCGTCCTCAGGCCTGTCTATTGCGCTTCCCATGAGAGCCTCGTTCTCTATTATTCCCTTCTCAAGCGCCTTGTATATCTCCTGCGACCTGTTGAAGGCCTCAATCCTTGAATACCTAGATTTTTTCCCTGCCATCAAACCCAACGAGTCTATCTAAACATCAGATAGATATTTATTGTTTGTGTCTGTAATCACTCTTCAGAGCCTTTCTGCTCGTACTGCGTGATTATGACATGGACTTTGATGAATATCAGAAAGACGCATCAAAAACTGCCATATACCCGAAGGAATATACGCTATACTACCTCACCCTGGGATTCTGCGGGGAGGCAGGGGAGCTTGCCAACAAGGTAAAGAAGATAATAAGGGATGACAAGCAGCTTGACCTATCAAACCTTACACAGTCGAAGAAGGAGGAGCTTATACTTGAGCTTGGAGACAGCCTATGGTACGCGAGCCAGATAGCGGACAAGCTTGGCTATAAATTTAACAACGTTGCAGAGAAGAACCTTGCAAAGCTTGATGACAGGTTCAGGAGAGGAAAGATAGGCGGCTCCGGGGACAACAGGTAGCTTCCAGACAGTATTTACGCTTATTGCTGCGAGACCAGCGTGCGGTAATTTCTTGATAACAAGACTAGACAGCCCATTTAGCAGGGAGGAGAGCCTAGGCGTGCTTAACGTGTTCATCAGGAGGTGGTTTGAATCAAGGTACAAGGAGCTTACACCTCCGCAGAGATATGCGCTTAAGCTGATAGCTGATAGGAAGAACGTCCTCATAACAGCGCCCACAGGCAGCGGCAAGACCTTCTCAGCGTTCACGTCCATACTCAGCGAGCTGATGAACATGTCACTGCAGGGGAGGCTGGAGGAGAGAGTATACTGCATCTATGTCTCCCCGCTCAGGGCACTGAACAACGACATACACAGGAACCTCACAGGCCCGCTTGAGGAGATATTCTCGGGCATATCTATACCGATAAGAAAAATAACTGTGGGCACGCGTACCGGCGACAGCACGGTAAAGGAAAGACAGCAGATGCTGAGGCATCCGCCCAACATACTGGTTACAACCCCAGAGAGCCTTGCAATCCTGATAAACTCGGAAAAGTTTCTTGCGCACCTCAAGGATGTCAAGTATATGATAATAGACGAGCTCCACGAGCTCGCCAATAACAAGCGGGGAGTGCATCTCTCATTGTCCGTGGAGAGACTGAGGAATCTCGTAGGCCACGATTTTGTAAGGATAGGTCTTGGAGCCACGCTGTCCCCGCTTGACAATGCAGCAAGGTTTCTTGCGGGGTATGAAAACGGTCAGGAGAGGGACTGCTGCATAGTGGACGCAACATGGAACAAGAGCCTCGACTTCGCAGTGATGTGCCCAGTAAGGGACATAATAAACGCACCAGACAGGAGGATAGAGGAGTCCATATACAAGGCGATCGACAGAATAATAAAGGAGAACAGGACCACTCTTGTGTTCACTAATACCAGAAGCGGGACTGAGAGGGTGGTGTACAACCTGATCAGGAGGTTTGGGTACGGAGACGAGATAGCTGCGCACCACGGCTCTCTGTCAAGGGAGGCCAGGCTGGGTGTGGAAGACTTGCTGAAGAAGGGCAAGCTCAGGTGCGCCGTATCATCCACAAGCCTCGAGCTAGGGATAGACATAGGAACCATAGACAACGTGATACAGATAGGGTCACCGAAGAGCGTCTCAAGGATAGTGCAGAGGATAGGTAGGAGCGGGCACAGCTTCAACGACGTAGCAAGGGGAGAGGTAATAGTTACCAACAGGGACGACCTGATAGAGTGCTCTGTGATGCTCGACGCTGCAAAAAAGAGGCATCTTGACACATTCACAACTCCAATGAACGCACTTGACGTGCTTGCGCAGCATATCGTGGGCATGTCGCAGAACAGGTCCTGGAATGTTGACGATATGTACGCGGTAATAAGGGGCGCATACCCATACCATGAACTTGCAAGGGAGGACCTTGCTGCGCTTCTTAGATATCTGTCCGGGGCATATGTAGGGCTTGAGAGCAGAAGGGTATATGGAAAGATACTATACGATGAGAAGACAGAAAGAGTAGACAGGAGGGGTACATTCGCACGGCTGATCTATTACCTCAACCTCGGAACAATACCAGACGAAGTTGCAATAGACGTAGTGACAGG
>JAJZKF010000080.1 GCA_021804305.1 Microcaldota archaeon
GGAAAGAGGTAGGCTCATGAAGAAGGTATATATGATAGGCATGGACTCCGTTCCGCTGTGGATACTCAAGGAGCTGCGCAACGAGAAGGGAATGGAGACCTTCAACAAGATGCTCAAAGAAGGGACCCTAATGGACATGGAATCAACACTTCCCCCAATGACCGGTCCTGCATGGCCCAGCATATATACTGGGCTAAAACCCGGCGAACACGGAGTTCCCGATTTCTTCATGATGAAAAAGGATTATACTCCGGATATCGTTTACTATGATTCTACAGAGGTATATCCTTTCTGGAGGCAGATAGCCGAATCCGGAAACAGGTGCCTTGTGATAACTCCTGCAACTGACATACGCCTTCCTGAATATGACAACATAGATGTCCTTACCGGTTTTCCTCTCCCTGCAAAGACTAACAGCCCGGAACTTGAACGATTGATGAAGAAATACAACTTCAAGGGAGAACCTGACATAGAGCCGGACATCAAGGCAGGAAAGATGAGCCTTGAGACTGCAGTCGGCATATTTGTAAAGAGCGTAAGGACCCGCGTTTCGATAGCCGAGGATATGATGTCAAAGCACGATTATTCATTCGTATATGTCTGCTTCACCGAGACGGACAGGCTGCAGCATTTTGCAATGGGCAACAAAAAGCGCAACAGCTACGTGCTGCCAATATACAGAGAGATTGGCGCATTCGTGAACAAGATTGCAAAGAAGGCGGAGTCTGAAGGCGCAATGATGGTGCTCGTATCGGACCACGGCATGCAGCCCATAAAGTCAAAATTCCTGATAAACTCATGGATGGTAAATCACGGCTATGAGCACTTCAAAGAATCGTTCCTTAAGTCTCTAAACAGGGGCGGCAAGAGCCTCTCTTACGGCGTGAGGGAGAAGCTCCTAAAGACAAAACTAAGAAGAGTCTACGACAAGATGCCGCACCAGGTAAAGAGCGCCACGTTCAAGGTCCTAGGATCTGCATTCTCTGGTTCCGGAGGCGGGGAGTACGTTAGGATGCATCTCTTTGATCTAGACATGTCCAAGACAGTTGCTTTTGCGGCAATAGCCAACGAGCCAGTATCTACCATCTGGATAAATGATTCCCGCTTCTCAAGTCCCACGGTGAGCGCCAAAGAAAAGGCAAAGGTCAAGGCACGACTGATAAGCGATCTCAAGAAGCTCAAGACGGAGGACGGCAATTCTCTCATAGTTGATATAATAGACGGGCATTCATATTATGGAAAGACGGACAAATTCATAGTCCCAGACCTATTCGTAGAGGCTGCAAAGGGATATACTCTTGATCTCTTCAATTATTCTCCATCGAGCAACTTCACGAAGCCTGAAGGTGCAAAGAGCGGCGATCACTTAAGGCACGGAATATTTGGATTCTATCCAAAGCACGCAATAAGCAAGCCTTCAGCCATGCACGTAACTAAGGTTAAGGGATTGATTCTTGGATACATGAGTTCTGAAAAGGGTAAGCGCAGATGACTACAAAAGTATTGATTGTAGACTTGGGCTCAAAATTCAATGCCTTTGGGGGCCAGGCAAGGATGGCTGCCGTGCTAAACAAGAAGCTAGGCAACGCCTTCAAGACCTATTACCTTGGATACGAGACCGCATACTCAAAGGGCATGAAGAATCCCATATTCATAGAGCGAAGCAAGCGCATGGGTCTCTCTGTTAGAAGGAGCAGGCTTAGCGAGATGTGGCTGCCAAGGTTTGCGTACAATTTCATCGTGGTCAGCAGGATGTCCGATCTTGAAAAGGAGAGCATATTCAGGAAGGTGAGGGAGATTTCACCAGATGTAATCATATCAAATTCGATACAGGACATAAACCTTCTCTCATTCCTAAGGAAGAGGGGCCTGAAGTTCAAGGCCATCTACATAGACCACGGAAGCGTATCGACCGGAATAAATAGCTATTTCTCGAAAGAAGGGATTCCTCTTACTGTTGGCACAGGGTTAGACTCTCTTAGCGTTGCTGGAAAGAAGGGCAAGTTCTTCAATTTCTATGACATTAATGTGGCTTTAAACCACAACCAGCTCGGCAGGATGTGCGATTTCACCGACAAGGTGGCGCTGATACAGAATGGGCTTGACATAAAAGTAGAGAAGAATCCAAAAAAGATATCTGCCCTAAGGGAAAGATATGCGATAACGCCAAGAGACTTCGTGATCCTGTACATCGGCAGGATGTTCGACAGGCAAAAGAACGTCAGCACCTTGATACGGGCATTCAAAGGAGCCTTGGGAGATAATCTACGCCTGCTTCTCGTAGGCGACGGGCCATCCCTCCAGAACTATCGCAAACTTGCCGAAGGCGACAAAAGGATAATATTTGGCGGAGGGGCAAAGGATGACGACGTAGGCACCATCTATGACATATCCAGCCTATTTGTACTGCCTTCGTTCTGGGAAGGATTCAGCCTGACAATACTTGAAGCTGCGGCGCACTCATTGCCAATGATATTATCCTCCAATGCCTACGTCGATGACCTTAAAGGGGAAGGGCTCGGCCGCATAGCGTCATTCGACCCGCACAATGTTGAGGAGCTTAGGAGGAAGATAATCGCTCTTTACGAGAGCAAGGAGCTCAGGGCAGCAGGCGCAAGGGCATCGGCAAAAATACACGCCAGGTTCACCGAATCTCTCATGATAGAGAAGTATCGGAAAATGATAAGCAAGCTTGCCTGATCCTTACACGAATGCGATGCTCGGATAAGCCACTACGGATTCATAGTCCCCGGTGATGTCTCCGGAATTTGAATACTTCAATACCTTTCCGGCCTTGGCGCCATTGACCTTTGCGAACATTGCGGACACAGTGATCGGACCAAATCCGCATGCACTGTCTCCTGATTTGATTATGCTTTCATGGAACTTTTCCGGCCTAAGCGCGGCAATCTCCTCCAATGCCGCAAGGTCCTTCTTTCGTGCCTCTTCTGCCGATTCGTAATGGTTCATGTCAGAGCTTGCAATGATGATTATCCTTCTTCCAAGACGCTTTGCACTCTTGGATATCGCCGATTCCAGCATCCTGCAGTACTCGATCGACTGGTCTCCCATGCATATGAAACAGCACTGCGGATTGCTAACCACCTCCTGCAGGAATGGAAGCTGCACCTCTATGGAATGCTCCATCGTGTGCGCATCCTCGTCGATCGCCATGCCGTCATGCGAGGCTATCTCCCCTGAAAGCTCAATGTCATTTTTAACGATTCCAAACGGCATGTCCCAGTCAACGCCGGAAATCGAGACCGGATAGCCCATGCCCGTATGGTTCGGACCTATAATCACAAAAGTATCCACCTTGCCAAGCGCGCCGTTCATTCCAAGTGCCTTGTAAGTAAACCCAGCAACCGCTCCTGAATATTTATACCCGGCGTGAGGAGCGACGTATGAGACTGCACTTGAAATTTCATCGCCCACCTTCGCCTCAGAGATGAACCTGCCAACAGTA
>JAJZKF010000081.1 GCA_021804305.1 Microcaldota archaeon
CCAGCCGTAGGTCATCAGGTATTCCATTGCGCTTTGCAACCTGAATTCTCTTTTGTTTCCCATTTTATTCAACCCCTAAGGTCAGATTAAGCTGCGATGGTAAAGTATATAAAGCTTCTTGCACTTATCTGGCCTTGCCTTCGAGAGAGACAAGCTCGCTTATGGTGCCTTCTATCTGTATACGCGCAGTGTCCTGTTTCTTCCTGAAGTCGGGAACGAGGGCGCCTGCAAATCGCAAGTGCGCAGTTGAGTCGTATATCTCAAGCATGAGCGAGTAGTACATTGATGCGGTTGCAAGGTCACGCTTGCGCATTGACTCAAACGCTTCCCTCTTTAGCTCGCCAACGGCATCCATCATCCCTAGCAAGTACGGTATCTCTGCCTCGCCTATTTCCCCCATAGGAGGCACCTTGCCGTTCTTTATTATGTTGTATACTATCATTGCTTCGGTATACTCCTGGTGCGCAGGCAACGAATAATGCTCAAACCCCTGCTCGGTTGCCTTTAGCCGCTTCATTGATTCGGACATGCTGGAGAGGAACTCATCTGCTTCTTTCTCGTGCCTTGCATGCATGGCGGTTATTGCCTTCCCCGCAAACCGTATAACGGCGCGCGAGAGCTGCATCACCGAGTCCATCTGCCCTTCCAGTTCGATTATCCTCTTCTCTATTCTTGCTATGTCATCTGCCATTCCATCACTTGCCTATGCGGTTAGTGCGGCCATGCCAGAAAATGTATTGGTTGCTGTAACCTTGCAGGCCTGGCCACTTTTTGTCAGCGAATTCGTGTATCTCCTTTATGCTCTTCCTCTTGCCCCTGAAGTACGCAGTCTCAATCACGCGCTTAACCCACGTGTCTATAGGGAACGCATCCAGCTTGCCATATCCGAAGAGAAGTATGCAGTCGGCGACCTTGTCGCCTATGCCGTCAAGCTGTAGCAGCTTTGCCTTGGCTTCCCCGTAGTCAAGATCATAGAGCTCTTCAAGGTTGACCTTGGTTGAGCATTCCCTAGCAACTCTCTGTATGTACTTGTCCCTGAAGCCTGTGCCGCACTTGCGTATCGAGGATATGCTTGCCGATGCTAGAGCCTCTGGGGTTGGGAAGAGCTTCTCAGTGTTGCTGCCGAACTCGGCCTCCTCTCCAAATGCCTGCTTGAGATTGCCCACTATGCCGCGTATCCTCTTTATGTTGTTGAACTGGGAGATCACGAAGCATAGTGTCGTCTCCCATGGGTCATTCCTGGTGACCCTGAGTCCATTAAGCTCAGTTATCGCATTGTCCATGAATGGATCGGTGTTTATACTCTTGTATACACGCGTTATGTCTTCGTTAAGGGCAAACCTCTCTGTTATCTCCTTCTTCGCGCTGGCCCCGCTATGATTTCCAGAATATGTGAAGTTAAGCTGTGTTCTCCTGCTCCTCTTCGATGCTATTATGCAGATTCTGCCTTTTGGGGTTGAATACGTTAGCTTCTCCGCATTGCCTTCTCTGCTGTAATTTGAATAGAAGGCAAGCGGCTGCCCGCTCATGGCGCTGAGGCCAAGATCAAAACATTCCACGCTTATCATGCAATCTCACTGAGCGCGATCCTGTCCTGCTTGGTAGTGTTTCTGTCCCTCACCGTTACTGTAGAGTCTTCTAGAGTCTGGAAGTCGACGGTTATGCAGTGTGGAACGCCTATTTCATCGGCCTTGGCGTACCGCTTGCCTATGCTTGCCGTCTCAGAGTAGTAGCATTGGATGCCCTTCGCAGCCAGCTTGCTGCGCAGTTCCTTGGCCTTCCCAATTATCTTCTCGTCCTTCTGCAACGGAAATATGGCATACGTGTACGGGGCCATGTGCTCGTTAAGCTTCAGCCACTGCCATCCGCGTTCGTCATCGCTTACCGCATTGTCTAGAAGGGCGAAGAAGAGCCTGTCCATGCCCAGCGTTGCCTCTATGATCTGCGGCATTACCTTGCCGTTGTTTCCTACGACTCCGAGATCCTCTCCGGAGAATTTAGAGTGGTTGGAAAGGTCGAAATCGCTCCTGTGCGCGTTGCCCGCCGCTTCTATGTACCCGTAATGCGTAGATATCTCAAGGTCGACGTTTCCCTTGGAGTAATGCGGCAGCTCCTCCTTCTCAAGCTGCCTGAACCTGTACTTGTCCTCGGTTATGCCCATGCGCATGAGAAGCCTCTTCTCTAGGTAGATAAGATATGCGAAATAGGCGTTTGGTATCCTTCCTGATTTCAGCAGGTTCTCCAATGATTCCTCGGTCTCGTTCTCCTCTCCCGCAGAGATGAACCTTACCCTTGTCTTGAGAACTTCGCTGGAACTTATGTATCCCAAGTCGTCCTGCTCTGCCTGAACGTCGAAGAATATCTCGGTATCCATCTGCGTGAACTCGCGCATCCTCACGAGCTGCTGCCTTGCCGATATCTCATTTCTGTACGCACGGCCTTTCTGCGAGATTATTGCCGGAAGCCTGAGGCCCTGCGACCTGAAAAGGTTCTTGAAATCCAGGAAGATGCTCTGCGCGGTCTCGGGTCTGAGGTATGCAGTCACGTCCCCCTGGCCCACGGTGGTCTTGAACATCAGGTTGAATTTCTCTATCTTAGATAGCTTGCCTCCGCATTTGGTACATTTTAGCCCTGCTGTCCCGGCCCTCTCTGCAATCTGGTCAGCATTAAGCCGCTTGACCTCGCTGGCAGATTTCTTCTCTCCGCTCTTCTCGTAGAATTCCTCTAACAGCTTATCCACGCGATACGGGGTCTTGCAAACGGTGCACGTGGCAATAGGATCTGTAAACGCAGAGACGTGGCCGCTTGCCTTGAGCGCCTGCTCCGGGAGAAGATTTGCAGTCTCTATCTCTATAGCGCCTATCTCTTCTACAAAGAGGGCGCGCCATGCATCCTCTATCCTTTTCCTTATCCTCAGGCCTATGGGCCCGAAGTCGTAGAAGCCGGCTATCTCTCCATATATGCCGAAAGCGGGATAGTATATGTCCCTCCTTTCGACGATCTCGTCCAATCCTTCTTTCTTATCCATGAACATTACCGATGGCTGTGGAAAGGAGCCCTCAGTTTACCGCCTGCTGGAGCTGCTGGACCTTCTGCGGTTGCTGCTGTAGCAAAGGCACGAGGTTTATCTTGTAGGTTCCCGAGAGCTTCTTAGAAGCCCTGCTCAATGCCTCCCTGCCTATATTTTTCGCAGAGGACATAGTCTTGAGCTCGAATACCGTCTGGCCCCGGTGCACCCTGGCTGCCACGGAAGATGGGCTTCCGAACGAAAGGGACATACCCTGGGAGATACGGTCTGCTCCTGCGCCGGTAGCCCTTTTCTTCTCCCTCACCACGTTGTGCGGATACGGAAGCAGTTTGAGGAAATAATTTGCTATGAGCTCGCGCTCAAGGTACTTGTTGGCAACCTGGCGTGCTGCCTCAAGGGCGTTAGACCTTAACTGTACCTGCTG
>JAJZKF010000082.1 GCA_021804305.1 Microcaldota archaeon
CAGAATTCGAGAAGTTAGGAATAGAGAACGTCTACTTTCCCCTCCTCATACCGCAGAAATTCCTGGAGCGCGAGAGCGAGCACTTCAAGGGCTTTACCCCAGAAGTTGCGTGGGTTACACAGGCAGGCGAGACAAAATTCGATGAAAAACTCGCAATACGCCCCACATCCGAGACGATAATGTACCCGAGCTATTCCAAGTGGATAAGGTCATGGAGAGATCTACCAATGAGATATAACCAATGGAACAGTGTCTTAAGGTGGGAATTCAAGCATCCGACCCCTTTTATAAGGTCAAGGGAGTTCCTCTGGAACGAGGGCCATACTGTATTTGCCACTAAGGAAGAAGCAGAAGGCGAGAAGGAGGCAATATTGGGGATATACCTAAGAGCCCTCAAGCACTACCTTGCCCTTCCTGGAATACCCGGAAAGAAAACAGACAAGGAAAAATTTGCCGGGGCGGTTGCGAGCTACAGCATTGAGATGATAATGCCTGATGGCTGGGCGCTGCAAGGCCCAGACTTCCATAATGACGGACAGAACTTTTCGAAGGCGTTTGAGATAAAGTTCTTGGACAGGGAAGGAAAGCAGGAATATGCATGGCAGAATACTTTTGCGATAAGCACAAGAGTCCTTGGCGTTATGGTTGCGACACATGGCGATGACAAAGGCCTTGTAATCCCTCCAAGAGTATCACGCATACAGGCAATAATAGTCCCAATATTCAGGGAAACGAACAAGGAAAAAGTGCTTGGCTACGCTAAGAAGCTCGCTGAAGACCTCGGCCAGTGCCTGAGGGTAAAACTTGACGACAGAGAAGGCTATTCGCCTGGCTACAAATTCAACGAGTGGGAATTGCGCGGTGTGCCCATACGCATAGAAATCGGCGAGAGAGAAATTGCATCGGAATCCATAGTGGCAGTCAGGCGCGACAACGGGGCGAAGGAGACGGTTAAGGTCTCCGCCCTGAAAGAAAGGCTTCCATCGATAATGGAAGAGATGCATGAATCTATGTATTCGAAGGCTCTCTCATTCATGGAGTCGATGATATCAAAGGCAGATACATACGAGAGTCTGAAGGATATCCTGAAGAAGAAAGGGGGCATAGTGCAGGCAGGGTGGTGCATGTCCATGGCGTGCGAGGACAAGATAAAGGAAGAGACAGGCGCAAAGATTACGAATATGCCGGAAAACCAGCAGAAAGATTGTGGCAAGTGCATATACTGCGGCAAGGGAGCAAAGACCCTGGCAAATTTCGCTAGGTCCTATTAGGCCTTAGCCTGAGCCCTATGGAATCCGCTGCGATGAGAACTGCGCCTAGCGCAGTCTTCTTTGTGGATTGGACCGCGCTTATCCTGTTTCTCGAGAGGTAATTCTTGAATATTCTGTGGTAAAGCGCAGATTCGAAAACACCGCCTACTGTATAGACTCTGTTCACGCCTATCCTCTTTGACATCATGGCTGCGCCGCGTGCAAGGTTAACGCTAGCCTCGTTTATAATCTTCAGCGCTGCTTTGTCACCCTCTGACGCAGCCCTGTCCACAACCTTTGACAATGCAGCTATAGAATCTACCCTGAATTGCTTGGAATAACCCCATGATATAAGAGCATCAAGGTCGTCAGAGAATGTCGCGTCTAGGATGTAAGAGGCGAGTATACTCCTGCGCATCTCCCCGTCAAGCATCTTTACCGTCTTCCTAAGCCCCTCGCATCCTATCCTGTATCCTGACCCATCATCTCCAAGCAGCCATCCGTAATCGCATATCCTGTGCCTCTCGTTCCCATCATAACCAAGGACTATGCTCCCTGTGCCTGCAATGCAGAGTACACCTTTGGAACCTCTGGTCTCGGCATACAACGCAGCAAAAGCATCATGCTCTACTACTATATGATCTGATAATCTCGGCATAGCCGATTTCATAATGCCAATATCTTTTGAGGTGTCCATCCCCGCGAGAGCGACACATACGGCATCCGCCTTCTTGAATCCTGTATTGTACATCGCACTTAGTATATTCTCCACTGCGCTATCTGCCCCGACATTATGGGGATTGGAGGGCCCTGCAATTCCCTCTCCTATAAGCCTGCCGTCCTCATCATACGCAAGCGCGAGAGTCTCCGTTCCGCCCCCATCTATACCTATAATGACCTTCTTCCCTTTTCCCCTGCCCCTGTTCATAGAAACACCCAGATTATTCAGAGACTCTCTTACTCATCACTAATCAGAAATACCTCGTCTCATCATCATAATTAGGCTTGGTATATAGTATTATTAATACTGATTTATCGCAATCCAGATGCAAGGGTGAACCTGCGCTTCAGAATATCATATCTTGATGCCGTATCAGGATAAGACAGTACGTATGACCTCTCTCTGTATTCAGGTTCGGAAAACCTGCAATCTGCTCTGAACTGCTTTCTTGTCAGGTCCAATACCCTTCCATCAGGAAGCTCATTGAAATAGTGCGAGACGCTCCCCCCTTCCCACGAAGCGACGCTCCTAAGAAGCTTTCCGCCAAGTATATCCTGCACCAGGAGCGCAGTGACCGCGCACTGTCCGTATGCACTATTCTCTGCAGTCCACGCGTCAGGATCCGCACTTGTGCCCTTATCCCAGCAAGCCTCTACTATCCTCTTCAGTGTTCCAACCTCCTTTAATTCTGGTTGCGCTGAATTGATCGCCTCTGCTTTCAAACTACCGGTACTATGCGGTTTTCTTGTAATGCCCATTGATGCACCATGCCCATACGCCTATAAAATAGTCCCGGTCGGATTCGAACCGGCGTATGCGGGTCCAAAGCCCGCTATCCTTGGCCACTAGATGACGGGACTCTAGGTAATGTAAGTATAAGAATGCGCCTATTAATGTTTTGCCTGCAGCTAGGCATATGCACTAAATATTTAATATTGCGTCTCTCATTATTTTTATGATATTAATAGCGGGACCTTCAGCCAATGGCATCTCAGAAAGGCTTGCGGAGCTAAGCGGGGAAAAAGCCTACAGTGCTGTGCACAAGGTCTTCCCTGACGGGGAGTCGTACATTAAAATACCCACTGAGATTGCAGGGGAAGATGTTGCGGTAATACAGTCTACAAATACCCCGCAGGACAAGAGCCTAATGGAGTTATTCTTCATGATAGACAAGGTCAGGGCCGCAGGGGCCAAGTCAGTAACTGCCATAGTGCCATACATGGGCTATATGAGGCAGAACAAGGAGTTCAACGAAGGCGAAGCGGTAAGCATAAGCACAATAATCTCGATACTGAATTCATTGCGACTAGACAATCTCATAACGATACAGCCTCACAAGAGCGGACCGCTTCGGGCATTCAAAGGCAAGACGGTAATAGTGGATGTGATAGGGAAGATGGCCAGGTATGCAGGAGAAGGAATGCACAATCCTTTAGTCCTGGCTCCTGACAAAGGAGCGCTTGAGATT
>JAJZKF010000083.1 GCA_021804305.1 Microcaldota archaeon
GCCGCCTTCGCTTACTGCTTCGGAGCAGGTAGCATATGCGGATTCGCAGTCCAAGCTAATTCAGAGCATTCTTACCGGAGGCGCCCTGCCTGTGCAGGTGCTAGTTGGAACGCCTACAGTAACGCAGCCTACCCTGGGCGCGCAGTTCGAGAGGATAAGCGTGATAGCTCTCGTGCTCGCAGTAGTGGCCGTGTCAATGGTAATAGCGATAAGGTACAGAAAGCTCTTCCTCATAGCCCCTATATTACTTACGACTCTTGCAGAGCTCTTCATAATACTCTCGGTGATAGGCCTTATTGGTACAATTGACCTTGCCGCAATCGCCGGAATGATAGCAGTCATAGGAACCGGAGTAGACGCGCAGATAATAATCTCAGATGAGATACTTAGCAAGGGTGTAGATGCGGCAATGAAGATACGATTGAGCAATGCCTTCTATGTAGTATATGCCGACGCATTTTTGCTCATAGTCGCAATGCTTCCACTCTTCTTCTCCACGTCCCTTGTCTCGGTGATAGGCTTCTCGGAATCGACGATAATAGGCGCCCTTCTTGGCGTATTTGTTACAAGGCCTTCATACGCCGCAATACTAAGCAGGCATTACTCAAATGCGGGTGGTATAAACAATGCCTAAATCCTGTCCAACGTGCGGCAATTCGGAGCCAAAGGTCAAGTTCTTCGGCAACTTCTGCGAAGACTGCTCAAAGGAAAAGTTCCTATCCCGGCTTCCAAAGACCGTTCAGCTTCAGGTGTGCAAGAGGTGCGGCAAGATAAAGGCCAACGGGTCTTTCGCGCCGCCGACTGGTAGCAACATAGAGATAGCAATAAAACCACAGATAGGGCGGTACTCGATACACCTGATAGACTTCACCGACTCATCCGCCAAGCTTGACGTAGCAGAGGAGACTGCAAACGGAAAACTTGCAGTAGAACTTCCTGTAGTAATAGAGCAGAAACGTGTGCTGTGCGACATGTGCTACAAGAAGGCGTGCAATTATTACGAGGCGGTGATGCAGCTTCGCGGCAACAACTACAAGATAGCAAGGTTCATAGAGCGCGTGACGAGGTTCTTCGACGTAAACAATGAGTTCGTTGGAGAGGTGGACTACAACAGCGACGGCGCAGACGTCTATCTAAGCAACAAGCGCTTGGCGCAGGCCTACATCTCCAAGAACAAGATGCATTCGACAAATTCTTACACGCTCTCCGGAGTGAAGAACGGGAAGAGGATATATAAGAATACCTATGCTCTAAGGCTGGAGTGATTTTATTGCACCACATAAAAGAGAAGATATCCGTCGTCATACCAACGCTTAACGAGTCAGGCAACATACGAAAGGTCATTGAGGAGGTAAAGGCGGTCCTTTCAGGAAACAGCTATGAGATAATAGTGGTAGACGGCCACTCCACCGATGACACCGTAAGTATTGCAAAGAAGCTGGGAGCCAAAGTAATATACGACAGCCTGGGCAAGGGATCGGCGCTGATAAAAGGGCTAAACGCCGCAAAAGGGGACATACTGATATCACTGGATGCAGATCTGTCCACCGATCCCAGAGAGATGTGGCTGCTTATCGATGGTATACGAGTAGGGTATGATGTGTGCATGGGATCGCGCTTTATGGCGGGTGGAAGTTCGGAGGACATATCCCTCCTTCGGAAATTCGGGAATCTTTCATTCGTCTTTTTGGTCAACCATCTATTCGGTTCAAGATACAGCGACATGTGCTATGGATACAGGTCGTTTAGGAAGGGTACGATGAAGAAGCTTGGCCTAAAGGAGAGGGGATTTGGGATAGAGACCGAGATAAGCATAAAGTCGGTCAAGAGGGGACTCAAGGTCATTGAGGTTCCCAGCATAGAGAAGAAACGCGCAGTTGGAGAGGGGAAGCTAAGGACGTTTAGCGATGGATACACCATCCTGCGCACTATAATAAAGAATCTTGGAAAGGACTAGCTATTTCTTAGGGAGACTTGCAATGAGCGACTTCATGTCGTCTTCAAGCTCCTCAACTGCCTTGAGCACTAGCGTCCGTGCATTCTTGCTCGACTTGACTATCAGCCTTGGTTTTGCTATGTCTGGGTGCTCCTTTACAACTCCAACGAAGTCAACGTCCTTGTTCTCAAGAAGCTTGCTCTTTATCATTTCGGGTATGCTCCTGTCCGCGTCCTCGAATTCCACTATGAGGCTCTTGGCCTCGTCCTCTATAAAGTTCAGTTTCATTGAAATACACCAGTCCTGCGTCTAGCGGGCCTGAATAAGCACAATATCATTGAACAAAAAGGCTCATATACTTTGCCATTGGCATGGAAAATGCCGTCTTCATGACCATAGCAATCATTATAAATTTAACTAATGATATACTACCGTAAATTATACACATTCTAGAGGCGTTAATGTATGGCAAATGTATTCGAAGTGGATGCGCAAAAGCTGATAACGCTAGCTTCATCAAAGCTAAAGGAGTCCGGCATTCAAAAGCCCGGATACGTGGCCTTCGTGAAGACCAGCGCAGGAAGGGAGAGGGTCCCGGCAAGCGAGGACTTCTTCTATTTCAGGTGCGCATCGATACTTAGGCAGGTGTACCTAAAGGGGCCGATAGGGATATCAAAGCTCAGGACAAAGTACGGATCAAAGAAGCAGCACGTAGTTCACAGGCATCACCATGCAAGGGCCGGCGGCAGCATAATAAAGGACGCTTTTGACGCGCTTGAAAAGAAGGGATACGTGAAGACCACAAAGCAGGGAAGAATGATCTCGCCAGCAGGCAAGTCTTTTCTTGACAAGCTATCAAACGACATAATCAAGGGCGCTTGAATTGGCACAACCAGAGGATGCCGAAGCTGAGAGGCAGAAGGCCCTGCAGCAGAGGATGCGGGCACTACAGGCAGAGCAGCAGAAAAGGATGGCAATAAAGAAGTACCTCACCATCGGCGCATATGAGCGCCTTATGAACGTGAGGGTAGCAAACTTTGAGCTGTATTCGCAGCTCGTCAACATGCTGCTCGCAACGGCACAGAACCAGGGAATATCCGGACAGATAAACGAAGAGCAGCTAAAGCAGATACTTGGAAGGTTGACATACAAGAAGGAGTCGACCATTGAATTCAAGCACAAATGAAAGGCGCATGTATATGAGCAAAAAATCACAGAAGTTGAAGATGAGGCTTGCAAAGAAACGCAAGCAGAACAGGAGAATGCCAGTCATGGCAGTGGTCAAGACGCACAGGAGGATACAGTACAACAAGTTCCAGAGGGACTGGCGAAGGAGAAAGCTAAGATTAAAGGCATGATTTTATGGTAACTACATTAACAATACGCTTCAAAGGAGTGCTGGCCGGGTTCAAAGAGACTAAGAAGAGGTATAAGGCGTCAGATCACCT
>JAJZKF010000005.1 GCA_021804305.1 Microcaldota archaeon
GCTTGTCAGTCCGGCATCATTTTTCAAGGGAGGTGGCTCATCGAAGTTTCTTGCGGAGCTGCCGCTGAACAGATCAGTCGCGGCAGGCCAGATTTATGGCAGTATCAGCGCAGCTTCGGCTCAACCTTCTCTCAATGTCACCTATTCCGGATATATCAAAAGCTCCGACAGTTCCGGAGATATCATTACCACTACCCTGATGAACGCAAGCGCAGCGCTGGTAAGGTACGAGAACTCATCAATGGTGCTTTTTTCAGTACTGGTGCCGCAGTCGTCGGCATACTCTACGTCACCTGCTTATCAGTCCTCCTACACCGAGGTAAGTAGCGAAATCGTGTACAACGGAAGCTCAAGATTCTTCTGTAGCCCTCAGCTCAATGCCTTGGGTTACCCTCAAAACAGCACCTACCCTTGCATAACCCAGGAAGAGTACGGCATACTGCTGAATACGACCTACAACAACACCGTAGATTCCTTCGCCCTACTGCAGGGCAAGAATATCAGCGTGACAATAAGATCCGCAAAGACGTATGATTACGGCAATTACTCCTGCATACTGCTAAATGGCACATTCTCAGGCATCGCTCCAGCCAGTTACGTACAGTATCTGGATCCGAGTTATTATGGCAACGGCGAATCCCCTCCGGAAATGTCCGGCACATTCGGCACCTGCCTCTCCAAAAGCTATCTCGTGCCATTGTACCTTAACGTCAATGCAAGAATTACCTACGCTGGTCCTTCCGGATTCTCTTCTTCCGGAGCAGCTGATGTTTACCTTCATCTAAATGAAAGTTCGATAGGCAGCGCTTACACTGCAGAATCTACCTCTCTTCCGGGAACGGTGATGAACCTTAGCGATATCCTGGTGGGATACTGCTCCTCCCCCTACTATTACACGACGTGGCTCAGCCAGTCGCTATCCTGTTTTTCAAGCGCGCTTGTAATGAACGCAACGGGATTTCTTGCTCTGAACGCGACAAACTCCGGAGCATCATCCAGTCAGGGTAATGTTGATCTGCTCGGCCTTGCATGCGTTCCGTATACCTTTGGGCAGTACAACACACTGTTGCCTTCGAATTTTAAGCAGCCTTCTCCTGCCAGCTTTACTCCTGTGAACATAAGCGTAAGCCTATCTCCCTATTACTATAACGGCACGCCTATAGTCTTCCAGTGCCCCATCAGCAGTCGGAAACTCGGCAGCGAGTTCAATGGATCTCTGTGGGCCTACTACAAATATGGGAATTCAACATCTGTTGCAGAGCTCGGTACCGTAAATGCCTACCTCACCACGCGAAACCCCGTTGGGGAGAATATGAACACCGGAGAGGTAACGCAGCTTCCTAAAAAACTACCGCAGGATCAGGAAATAACCCTCTCTACTCTAGCCAACCCTGGCTATTCAGCATCAAGCAACATTTACCTTTTTGTCGATACGTATCCTGGCAGTTTTATCAATGGCCAGTTCTACAACGCTTCCTCAGTCTCAGGATACCTGAGTTCCTTCTCGTACTATTCCAATTTTGAAGGAAGGCACGTGGTTTACATTGCAATAGAGCCATACGTTGGTTTTGGCACAGGACAGTACTATGCGCCATACAATTACAGCGGGGATGTGTATCTTGGTAATGCTGCAACTCCTTTCAGCGGGATCAATGCCACGCGCATGCTCCGGCTCATAATAATCAACGGCACAGTGACAAATTCATCGACAGTGCCGATACCCGGATGATAAAAAGCGCGTTAGAGGTTTTCTTTCCTAAGCATATGTCCTTTACCATGGCACCTTCTTTATTTTTGCCTTGTACGCCGCCATGTTGGTTGCCTTGTGCAGCACTCCAGTGAGTACGAATATGAAGAGCAGGCCATACACGTTAGGCATGATTCCAAGCGGCGCAGCGAACAGCAGCGCCATGACTAGGAAAAGGTACTGATCAAGTACGAGGCTCTTCGCGCCCTCCTTCCTTCCTAGCCTCCTTTTAATGAAGCTACCGGTAATATCTCCGGCGTGCGTCCCAAGGCTGAGCATTATCCCTACCGCAAGCATGTAACCAAGAAAGAACGATTCAATATAAGCGACAAGGAATCCAGCAAGCAGCCCTGCGACTGTTCCCTTTATTGTCTTATGGCTTCCGAGTATCGGCTTTCTGCGCAATTTCCTGCCCATATCCAGGGGAGCGCCACCGCCGAATATTACCGGCGCCCCGTTTGCGACATACGCCGGAAGTATGTAAACTATCGGAAATACTATTACCGTGTAAATGTCAATGCCCAACGGAACTACCCTCACTTCATCAGAATGCCTTCGGCTGCTTTTTCCGATCCGCCCCCCCTGAACCTTTCCCCGAAAGCTTTCCTTACAAACGCTATCGCGCTGACTCCGGACTCTTCGCCGCTTATGCAGACTAGCTCTCCCTTTTTGTTATGCGCAATCACCACGATCCCCTTTCGCAGTCCGACTGCTTCAGCAACCGCCTTCCTCAGCACATCGCGCGGCTGATCTACCTCAATTATCTCCTCTTTTCTGCCTGCTCCTTTCAGACGTGCGGCTATCTCAGATCCCACCGAAACGGCAATAGCCTCTTTCATTCTCGATTGCTCTTTTAATGTGTTTCCATAATCTTCCCTTAGCCTGGCTACCTTTTCGGATAGTCCAAGCTTCTCTGTATTCATGCTTTTTGCAATGTTCGCCAGCTCCCCGTCTTCCCTTCTGAAATAATCAAGCGCAGCCCTCCCGGCAGTAAACTCTATCCTGTCAACTCCATCATGTATTCTTTGGGTATCTATTATCTTGACAATGCCTATCAGGCTCTCTCTTCCTGCTACATGCGTGCCGCCGCAAGCCTCAGCATCGATAAGGTTGCCATCAAGGTCCCTGATAACCACCATCCTCATCCTTTTAGCCGGAACTCCGTGACCTTGGTAAATCGAGAATCCGAATTCGCTCTCTGCCTTCCCTCTTTCCATAATCTCCACATTCACCTTTATCCCGTTGAGCACGGCTCTGTTTACGAATTCCTCCAGTTTATCTACATCCGAATCGCTCAATTTCTCGTAGTGCGCAATGTCTATGTGTGCCTTGCTATACTGCTTTCTTGTTCCTTCCTGCCAGGCGTGCCTGCCTATAATGCTCCTTGCCGCCGCGCTCATAAGGTGTGTGGCTGTGTGGTGCGCCATCAGCCTCTCTCTCCTATCCACGTCCACCCTGCATTCCACCTCAGCGCCTTTCCTAATGCCTTTAGCCTCCACTTCCTCAAGAATGTGCACTATCACGTCACCTACCTTCTGCACGTCGGCCACCCTGTTTCCACCTATCGTGCCATGGTCGGCCTCCTGTCCTCCTCCCTCCGGATAAAATGGTGTCTTATCCAGTACAATGTACTTCCCTGCAGACTGGAGGACCTTCGATCTCGATTCTGTGGCAAGCCTGTAATAAAGCTGCTCAGTGGCGCGGATCTCCCTATCTATTTCTATGCCAAGCCTTGGTCCTTTTGCCTTCGCAATGAAATCCCCCTTTATTATTTCATCATAGGCGCCCTCCTTCACAGCTATCATGACTCCCTTTTTCTCCGCAACAGACGCTATGAACTCCGGGGTGATTCCGTTGCTTTCGTAGAGTGTCCTTATCTCCTCGCGCCCTATCTCCCTCTTCTTAGCTATTATCGATTCTATCATGCGCTCTGCATTATGCCTCGTTCTTGAATATCTGCCCTTCTCAACTTCCATTATCTTAGCGAATGTCCCCATGTTCTCTGCAAGCTCCGGGAAGATGCCCCTCAGTTCTTCGGCCTCTATCTCTGCGAGCTCCAGAAGCCCGACGCCTATCCCGTACTCCTCCTCAAATCCGAGCGCTCTCCTGAGTATGACCCTGAGATTGTATCCTCCCCCTATGTTTGAAGGCAGCGCCCCGTCAGCAATGGCGAAGAGTAGTGTCCTTGCATGGTCAAGCATTGCATAGAACGCCTGCGCCGGCTTTATCTTCTCCCTGTACTCCTTTTCGGATATGCCTGCCTTTCTGAGAATCTCGGATTCCTTCTCAGCGCCTCCCCCTTTCTCAGTGACATCGAGTTCACCCGCAAGCCCAGCGAACTTCCTAAACGCGGAGCGGTCCCGCTCGAATCCCAGCCTTCCGTCAAGCTTTCTAATCACTTCGTGGAATACTGCTTCGTATAGGTTGTCGAATCCAGTGTAGAACCATATTAGCCTCTCAAATCCCCAGCCAACGTCAACGACCTTCGCATCGAGTTCTTTTACCTTCCCGTTCATGCTCTCGAATTGTGTGAATACGCTGTTGACAAGTTCCAATCCGTTTGAAAAGCTCTCAAGGCAAGGTCCGAACTCTGAGAAGTCACCCATGGCCCATACGTCCTCATTGTAAACCAGATCTTCCTTCCTGACACCCAAAACCTTTGTCAGGAACTTGTAGTTCAGCTCAATGGTCATGTCTCTCCAGTATCCTTCCTTCGGATAGTTGAAAGAATGTTGACCCGCCATCATAAAGCTTGTCAGATGCCTGCCTGTAACGCCTACGTTCTCAACATCGCTGAATCTGAGACATATCTGCGGGACTATGAGCGGATTGACATTGTACTCAAAGTTCATAGCGCCGTTCTCGATCCTCTGAAAATCCTGTATGCTGGCTATGGTGAAGTATAAGTCCTGGCGCCACCTACTTACAACAGGATATCTCTCTATCTCCTCGTGCCCATTCTTCCGGAAGAAATCGGAGAACTTCCCCCAGAATTCCTTGTATCCAACTGTCCTCGGCTTCTCCCTGAAAAACGTATACGGTGTATGCGATGGGTCATCGCAAGTATCCTTCTCCCCTATGCTCCAGAAGTTTTTCCTGCATATCCTGCATTCCTTGCGCACGAACCCCTCATCCTCGAAAAGCCTGACGGAGAAATACCTCTCGTAGTCTTTTGAAAATTCCTTCCTTAAGGATTCCTTATCAAGGGTTCTGAAATCCAGCATCTATGCCACCTTGCCCTCCTCTTCCCCGAACCACACTTTGCACTCGTTACCGAAGAACCTGCATCTCTTGCACTTCCATCTTTCCTTCATTGGCACGGGTCTTGCATCCCTTTCTCCGTTCCAGTACTTCATGCAGTCCCTGAGCACATCTGTGAGCTGCTTTTCGTCATACTGTATGAATATGCTCTTCAGGTGCTCCCTGCTCTTGTTATCAATATAGCGAAGCTCAAGCCTGCTGCTTATCTCCGGAAGTGCATATAACTCCTCGAACATCTTTTTATATATTCCCTCAATGCTCATAAGGGAGTCACGGATGCCGATCTCCGCAAGGGCCATCTCAAACTCCTTTGAGAGAGGCATGCTTCCTAGCTTCCTGGAGCTTGCAAAGTTCTCGTAGTTGTACCTCCTTGAGCGTATGTCGGAAAGCAATTTCCTGTACAGGAAGAGCTGCACTGCGTACGTTCTGGGAACATAATCACTCGCATCAGCCTTCTCCGCGTCAACTGCTTTGTCGTCTATTATCGATACGGCGCCTTTCTCAAGCTTCAGCTCGTCTATCTTGCCTGCTATCTCATACGCATTCACTGAGCCGTAAACCTTGAGTTCCCTGCACACTCCCTTGCTTCGCATCGCAGCAAGATTCACGTAAGCTTCGTAACCCTCCTTGTACATTCTGTCCGGATACACCCTGGGCTCTATCTCCAGGCTTACATAAACCCTTTTCTGCATCTCATAATGCGCTGCACTCCCGAAGGCCATCTCAACGGTAGGTTTCTTGGGATGAAGGTGGGAGAGCTCCATCTGCTTCTCACACCATTCCTGGCCGGAGAGATCGCTTACAGCGATCCTCCTCATGCCGAGCCTCGAGAGCACATTCTTCATTTTACCAACGAGCGATAACAGTTCAGACCGCCTACCTATCGTCATCGCAGAAGCTCAGCGATCACCTGTATCATCACCTCTTCTATTTCGCCATGCAAATTAATAGCCTTATCCTGTGCTTTTAATTAGCCTAGAGTATACCCCAACCCCTTGGGGTGGGGATACAAATATCGAAGAGTGCTTTGCAGAATGCAAAGATACCCCACCGCAAGCGGTGGGGTTATTCATATTCACTTACCGTCGCTACAGCCCTGATACCTCTTTAAACGCGCATCGCATGCATACCCTACCCCTTTTTATTTGTTCTATAAAATTAATAGCCTCATGGCCCTCTCTAAAGATTACGACCTGTTCATATTCGACTGGGACGGCACGCTGAGCACATCCACAATCCTCGTCAGGCTCTCTTCATTCCTCAAGAAGAGATACAACCGCGGGTATGTTATGCAGCACAAGGAATACTATTCATCTGGATACAAGACCACGATGAGCCGCGATGAGGCGATGCTGAAGCATTACGCTATACTCTATGACCTGTATTCGCTGTTCTCAAGGCCGCGCCTTAAGGGCGGTTCAATCGAGGTGCTAAAAGCCCTGAAGAAAAAGCACAAGAAGGTCGCAGTATTCAGCGACTCGAAGAGGTACCGCCTTCTAAAGGAGATGAAGAACCTTGGCATAATCGATTATGTCGATTTTGCGCTAAGCGCAGCTTCCATTGGCGCTTACAAGCCCAATCCTTCGGGATTGCTTCTCATAATGGAGCGCATGCGTACCGGCAAGGGCAAGAGCATCTACATCGGCGATATGGCAACAGACGTATTCACTGCGAAGTTCGCTGGGATAAGCTCCTGCGCGGTAACCGATGGTCTCAATCCCTACGATGTAGTAAAGGAGGCAAAGCCCGACTACATCTTCGGCAGCATCGGTGCTATGGCAGATAAGATCTGAGGTTTTAGGATGAGCGACGAAGTAAGGCGCGTATTCTCAAGGATATCTCCTCATTACGATCTAATGAACCATCTGATGAGCATGGGCGTTGATAAGAGATGGAGGCGCACCGCTGCCGAGGATCTTCTCGCAGGCAATCCGTCAAGCATACTTGACATAGCTACAGGCACCGGAGATCTTGCACTTGAGATCTCGCGTCTGGCTGCATCTTCAGGAAGGAAAATTGGAATAGTGGGGATGGATTTCAGCGAGGAAATGCTGAGCCTTGCACGGAAGAAGGCCGCAGCCGCAGGGATCGATGATATCGTTTTCGAGTACGGAGACGCATTAAAGCTAAAATACGCAAACGGTTCCTTCGATGCCGTAACATCGGCATTCGCAATAAGGAATTTCGATGATATTGGTATGTTTGCAAAAGAGCTCAGCAGGGTTCTCCGCAAGGGAGGCAGGTTCGTGCTTCTTGACATGGCAAATCCGGAAAGCAACGCAGGCAGGCTATTCTTCAGCGTTTACTCTAGAATCATGCTGGCGATGGGGTTCGTAGCCAGTAGGCATGCATACACGCGCCTTGTACGCACAATACGCGAGTTTGATCCTGAAAAGCTATCATCTGCGCTAAAGGAGGAAGGCCTTGCAGATATCAGGACAAGAAGGCTTGTATCTGGAATAGCTTTCATAACAACAGGAAGGAAGTGATCAAGTCCGCACTCTAATGGATTTCGAATACTCTATGAATTTAGCTGCAAATCCTTCCTTTTCTATGCCTTCGCAGGCATCGTCTATGCATCTGTTGTTGATCCTCGCGGCTTCTTCGAGTGCATTGCCATCACCAATCGAACGCTCCTCCATCAGAGTCGTTACGATATTGGGCCTCATCCGCTCCCCCGTTGTGCCATCTCCCATGTCCATATTCTCCACAAAGTCCTCCATATCGTCGCGTATCTGGAACGCTATCCCTATTCCTTCCCCAAGGCCGTATATCCTATCCGCAATGCCGCTGCCCTTATAAACTGGGGCGATACTGCACGATGCGCCTATCAGTGCCGCGCTCTTCAGTCTTGCTATCTCCATGTACTGCACCAGCGTAGGCGTCACGCCTTCAACCTGGCACCTATAATCAAGAGCCTCTCCCGCGCACATCATCATCGCAGCCCTTGTGATATGCCTAAGAACCCTGCTCCCATAAGGCGCAGCCATCTCTATGGCCTTGGCTATCAGCGCATCGCCTGCAAGTATCGCCGCAGCGCTTCCATATTCCTTATGCACCGTAGGCATTCCCCTTCGCATAAGGTCACCGTCTATTATGTCATCATGTATGAGCGATGACGTATGCATGAGCTCAGAAGCAACTGCAAGATCTATGAACTCCGAAGGCCTTTCTCCTATCGCTTCTGCGCCTATGAAAACAAGGGCGGGACGCAGCAGCTTTCCCGGATGCCCGAGAAGGTGGGATGCCGGACCTGCCAGCTCGCCATTGATGAAATCCTCCTTTCCCAGAGACTTCATCACGAGCACTGCCCTATCCAGGCTGCGCTCTATATCAGAAGAGAGCTGCGGTACTGATTCCTCAAGTGTAGATGCCGGCATTTCATCTAGCAATAAAGCTAATGAAAGGTATATATATTGTCTTACAGGCCCCGGTAGATGGGCCTTCCCGCTGGCCCTAATTCTGCAAGCACAAGGCAACTCTGCACGCAGCCCAGATTCCTCATGCTTCAATCCATACTCTATTTATATCTCACGCGGCAGATAATCACTGCGCCATGTCAGTGTGCCTTGGTGGTGTAACGGTAGCATAGAGGACTGTGGATCCTCAGGACCGGGTTCGACCCCCGGTCAAGGCCTTTTTCACTGCGCCAATTCCTGCAAAGAAATATAAACTATGCTGCAAATTATCTTTCGGATGTGCTGTCGCGCATCCGATATACTGCATTTAGGTACACGAGATGGAACAGGCTATACAGTATCCACAGACCACGCCTTCCGAAAAGAATTGGCAGGAGATACTCGCATGGGCTGTAAAATCCGTGGCGGCCCTGCAATCAAAGCTGATAGGCCTAGAGATAAACGAGGCCGTATCAAGGCAGAGCCTTGCCACAAAGCTGCTAATGTTGATAGCCGGCAAGCAAGCCGAGAAGTCGATAGCACCTTACATAAGCGCGGTGGTGTTTCTGGCATTCACAGGAAGGAGCATAAGCAGGGAAAATGTAAGCAAGGTTCTCGGCGCGGCCGGATTTCAGGTGAGTGCAAGGCCGCTCAATTTCATATCCACTCTGAATTTCAAGAATACGCTGGCATATGCGCCTGCAATCTATTACATCAGCGTTATGAATTCGGTAAAGCTGGGCCCAGATAGCCTTATGAACGTAGTAAATGCGATGGGTGTCGAATCCGATGGGAAGACCGCGGCAAAAGTCATTAAGATATACTCGGAACTTGCATCGCAGAAAGAATCTTCCCAACGCGCAAACTCAAAGGATTCCCTGCAGCAGAAGCTTGACCTGGCCATAGCCCCTGCAGCTAATATGACTGCGGATACTCTGATAAATGAGCTGAACAGGATATTCGAGTATGAAGATACACAGGAGAACATGAGGAATGGGCTAGTCCCGTATATTGCCGCTGCTGGGGTGCTTGAGTTCATAGGCAGGGATCCGACAGCAGAAGGGCTCGAGTCTTTCCTCCATGGGGTAAAGCGTGTTGTGAATGCCGTGGGTATACGCGTTGACAATGGCATGCTCGATTACATACGCAAGCTTAACCTTGGCAGGACGCCTTTAATATACGTTCCTGCGCTATATTTTCTCGCATCGCTTGAGAAAGGACCCACTGTAGAAGGGATAGTCGCCATTCTTGATTCAATAAAGGCACCCTCTGACCCCGCAACCGCCGGATACTTCCTTACGTTATACAACAGCAACAAATCCTAAGACAACAGCGTGTCGTGAACCTCTCCAGAAAAGAAGAAAGAGAGAAAATGTGAAGAGAGCGGCGGTACTACCAATAATGTACCTAACTAACTACTACCCTGACCTCTTTTTATTCATTTTTATTAGCCTAGAGTATACCCCAACCCCTTGGGGTGGGACACTAATATCGAAGATGCAACAGTCTTGCGATACAGCATACCCCACAGCTTGCTGTGGGGTGGTTGATTTTTTAGTAGATTGGGAAAGCAGGATACTCTTCTTGCCCACACGTCTTTTGACGTATGCCCTATCCGCACTAGGATACGTTTAAGAATTTTAGTATAAAGACCTTACTGTGATAAAATGGCAAAACAGCAGCCCAAGAAAAACAACAACAATGCGATCTTTGCACTGGAATTCGTAGGAAGCCTACTTTATTTGGCTGTCCTTTTCTCCGGCGCAGCGTTCCAGGCATCAGTATGGACTCCTGTGCTATACGGGATGGCGACGGTAAGCGCCGTAGCGCTCTTCTTCATAAGCATGGCAAACTTCGGGAACAACATGGACAAGCGCATTATCTCGCGCGGTGCGATGAGTGCAACAGTGTTCGGCGGATTCGCCCTCTTCTCCCTGACGGGCATGACTGCAGGCAGCGGGGGTCTATTTCTCGCTACGCTTCTGGGGTTTGTCCTCGGATTCATAGGCGCGGGAATCGGTCACCAGTGAAAGCAACTCCTCCTGAAGATGCGGCATCTGGGCGGGCAGTTTTCTGCCCGCCTTCGTCTCATCGCTCGTTTGTGAAATAGATTGTGAGGATGTATTCGGCGAACGCTTCGTCAATCTGGGCTCCCATCGCACGCATCACGTTCCTTATGTTCTGTATGTTTACAACCCTCCCCGCTTCCCTCAGGAAGAATATTATCGGTACATAAGCGAGATCCACTGTACCGTAATTCAGTGAGGAGAAGTAGCCAAGCATGGACTGATCCGGCTCTATCCCTATCACCTTTATAAGCGTACTGATACTCTCGCCGTTAACCTCCTTCCCCTTGCCGCTGTAAGCCATGACTCCAGCGCCAACCACGTACGGGAGGAGCCCTTTCTGCATCTGCTGTCCGATGCCTCTGTTCTCAAACGTCCTCCTCAGCTCCATTATCATGATCTTTGCCATAAGCTTCGCAGAGTCTGTTATGGGCTTCGCCAGTTTATCATCAAGCAGCCTCTTCTTCGTGCTATAGTCCTCCTTCCGCATCTCGCCGTAGAGCCCGAGCACTCTACCTGCGCCGTCTTTATCAGCCTTTATTCCCATTGCTTCCACTATCTTCCCCATGCTATCCGCATCGGGCTCCTTCCCAAGGGCCTTCATAAAAAAGAGGGCAGGCACGAACACCGCATCGTTCCTGAGGTTTATCAAAGACACGAAGTTCATGATCCCGGTGTCGGGGTTTATGCCTATCGAGCTTATTATGCTTTCTACGCTTTCCCTGTTCACATACTTTCCTGAAAATGCCAAGAGGCTCACTGCACCTATGTACGGAGACACTGCCTCTTCGGCCTTTTTGCCTCCCACAGCCATCATGACTTTCTGCATCACTCCCTCCTGTTCGACAGCCTTGCCTACGCTATCTGATATCAGGCTTATGAACACTTCAGTAGCCTCGGATATCACCTCTCCGAGCTTGCCCTCTATTACCCTTATGTTATTCGAACCGTCTTCCATAATCCAAACCAATATAACGCAATGCCATACATCAGCATGATTGATTTGCACCAACAGCTTTTTATTCTTTATATGCCAGAGATATCTGCTTTGCCGTCAATGTCGTGTCCGGCCGAAAGGTCCATAGCTTCGCAGCGACGCTTGCAATTCGGTAGTTCAATAGGCATAAGGCCAAAGTTAAAAAGAGTGTTTCATTGGGAAGCGGTATCTCGGAATCCAATATCGGAAAGTCTGCAGGAAGAATGCCGAATGGCATCGCTGCGGATAGAATCGCGTTTCTGCTCATAGTGCTCATCGGCCTGGCTGTCGCCATCTTTCTCCGAACATCGATGCTGAAGTTCTACGGCTTCTTTGAGCCCGACGGCTTCTACCACTTCTCAGTGATAAGGTATGCGGTAGCCCACGGCTTCCAGATACCAAAATACCTTGACATATCCGGGTGGCCGTCCCATACGATAGTGCTTGAACCGCACGGCCTCTACTGGGCGACCCTCGTGCCTTACTTCTTCCTGCAATTCTTCGGTGTAAGCTACTACGCTGTAATGAGGCTTGTTCCAGTACTCTTCGGTCTATTCGACATCATCGGCGCATACTACCTTTCACGGTTTATAAGCAGGGACAGGCTCTTCGGCCTACTGGTCATATTCCTCGTTGCGCTAAGCTCCGGAGACGCAGCAAGGACAAGCGCACTGATATACCGCGGCGACGGATTCGTAACAATATTCGTCATACTCGCCTTGATATTCCTGGTTAAGGTTTACAAGGAAAAGGACACGAGGAGCAAGATCATATTCGCGGCCCTCTCGGGCATTGCACTGAGCTTCTGCAATCTCGTGTGGATAGGCGGGGAGTTTGCCACGGCAGTTTACATCCTTTCATTATCATTGATACTGGCCAGCGGTTTCATTGCAGGGAAGAAGGAGAGAGTCATTGACTCCGCGTACATACTTTGCGGAATGGTCGTATGGTACATTCTCGTAAATATCTACGCCATCTCAGGATTCATGGCTCCGGGAGACATATTCACCGGGCTTGATTTCCTTCCATTCATAATATCCTTGTCTTTAGGATGCATCGCATCGTACTTCGTAATTGAATTAGGGTCGCAATCCATCATTGGCGATCCAGTCGTAAGGGGCGGGCTTGTTATTGCCGCTTTCATCGCAGTAATGGCCCTTCTCTCAGTAACCGGGATACTGTATAATATATTCGTAGCAAACGGCTTCGTAGTGACAACAAGCTTCTCCGCAACAATCCAGGAACTCACTCCTCCAACGTTCAACTTTCTTTTTGCCAGCTTCGGCTCAACTCTGTTCACTACTCCAATGACGCTCATGGCCATTGCCTCCATATCCGTAACGCACAACAACTTCGAACGTATACTGGCATTTGCCATAGCCATGCTGGGATTCCTGCCATACCTCTTCATGCGCATATACGATTCCTCCGGCTTTATGAAAGGCAACGCCCGGCTAAGGCTAGACCCCGATGTCGGCATGCTTGCTGTGGGTGCATATCTCGCAACGACGCTATGCCTGCAAATGATAGCCATAAGGTTCAACTCCCTGGTATCGATACCACTCGCAATACTCTCGGCATACGGCGTGTACTGGTTGATATCGTACTCAAGGTCCGAGAAACAGTCTCTGGTCTCTATGGCTGCACTGGCACTACTCCTGCTCTCTGTAAGCACTGCCATCGGTTACCAATCGCTCATATTTTTCTCCTCGTACATAGCATACTCTGCCGCAAAGCTCTACGCCGTGCTAACTGCGATAGGTTTCCTATTCCTAGTTGCTCTATACTACTTCACCAAAGGGGGGAGCATGGAACTCTACGGCAGGGTGGCACTCGTCGCATACATATTCCTGTTCTTCATATCAAGGATATTATTCCCGCAGTCGCTCCCACAGACGCTGCTTCTCTTCTTCTTCCTGCTGGCAGCCCTGGCAGTTCTCGCCTTCGATTTTTTCAACAACTCAAACAATTGGCATATTGTACTAATATTTTTCTTCATATTCACGATAATGCAGCTTGACTTCTCCTACGGCGCCTCCATCGGCCAGGCGGACAACATAAACCCGCTGTTCATAAACGCAATGACGTGGCTAAAGAACAACTCACCCAACAGCAGCGTCGTTCTTACTCTTTGGCCAGACGGCAGCGTCGTCGAAGGTGTTGCTAACAGGACGAGCGTTACCGATAGCGTGGGCTCGCAGAACCTCACCAAGGCGGACCTTTTTGCAGCATGGCTGCTTAACCAGAGCGCTGACCCTCAATTCCTCACAAGCAGCATAAACGGCAGACCAAACTATCTTGTGACAAGGTTCACCTGGCTGAGCGAGACCAGCGGCATATACGTTGAGTCAGGCCTGCCAAATTCAACAGTGCCGGGGTACTCGTACGCCGCGCTTGGCAGCGTCGGAGAATCGTTACAGAGCAACTACACTGCACTGAAATTCGGAGCAGGGCCCAACACCGAAGTCATAGCAATGCTTCAGAAGGGCAGCATAAACGGCTACATCCAGACTCCGCAAGGCATCTCTCCATTCTCATACATAGGCTTTTACGATCAGGACAACGGCAACTTCACAATAATACGGCAGTCTTCCTATAATGTTACCAACAACCAGACATTGATGATAGTATACTCCGGGGTTCACAATCCAAGCCTTCCAATAAACATCACCGGTGCTCTGGTCTTCAGGAACCTGATAGCCAACAGCAATATGTTCAAGCTGCTCTATCTCTGCGGTCCTTCAGGTTGCGCATGGGACAACGGGCTCGCCCGCCTGCAGCTTGTGTACGTGAATTCAGACACGAAGATATTCAAGATAATATATAACAACACCAACGGATGATACAATGCCAAAATCACTTGTGATAATCCCGACAGTAAGGAATCCCTCCGTCATATCGGATTACGCCGCGAACATCGAGCTGCACGGTTTCGATAAGAAAAGCCTTCACTTCCTCATAGTCACGGAAGACAACGCTGAGAAGTCGGAGTACAAGCGCAAGCTGGACGAGAGCGGCCTCTCCGGAGAGATATTCGGTGCTACAGAACGGGAGAGGTTCATGGGTGAGAACGGCATATCCGAGTATCTCGACATAATACCTCGTAAATCGCACGCCGAGACGAGTTTTGGCCTGATATACCTCCTAATCCACCGCGAGTTCGAGTACGGCTTCTTCATAGACGATGACACAAAGCCTGTGGCCGAATTCGATTACTTCGGCGGTCATCTGGGCAACCTCTCATTCAAAGGGGAAGTCGACTCGGCAGGCAGCGAGAAAGGCTGGCTCAACGTGCTATACCAATCCTTTTCCAGGCACGGGCTATATCCACGCGGTTATCCTTACAGCGTGATGGGCGAGAAAACCTCCGTCTCGCGAATTGGCGTTTCCGAAG
>JAJZKF010000006.1 GCA_021804305.1 Microcaldota archaeon
CCCGGACATACTCCACAAATGTCTCGGGGTCATAGCCCTTTGCCCTTGCCGCCATAGCAACAGCGTTGGCTTCGTTGAACCTCCTTGTGAACATCTCGAAGTATTCCTCTATCTCCATCATTGTTCACCAGCAAAGTTAACCGAGGTAAAGGTGTGCCTCTTCATCTCATATATCGGCAGCAGGCATGGAGTCGGGATATGCCCCTGCTTTATTTGGTAGTCTGTTCGCGACTGCCAAGTGCCGCTGTTCACGATCTCGACGCCGTGATAATTCGATATCCCGTTCTTGTGCACGTGGCCCATATGGAGTATGTCCGGGACCTTGTCTATCACCATGTTATCTTCCCTACTTGGCACGAAAGACGTGCTCACGTCGTTTCCGTATATCGGGGAGATGTGCCGCCTCTTGAGCAGCTCTATCATTGCCTTCTCCGGCTGCGCATAGCTCAGACCAGGGATAGAGGCTATCATCGAGTCTAGCGACTTCCCATGGTAGACAAGAGTATCTATTCCGCTGAGCGTTGCTACGGCTGGGTTGGAAAGGAAGTGCACATTATCCTTTTTGAAGTCCCTGAGGAGGTCGCTTGTCAGCTGCGGCTGCGGCTCAGAAAGCTGGACAGCGTCGTGGTTGCCAGGAAGCACGAACACGTGTACATAGTCAGGGATTGCATCGATGTAGTTGAAGAGCTCCTGGTATTGCTCATAGATATCGAGTATCGCAAGGTCCCTATCCTGCCCAGGATAAATCCCTATGCCGTCAACGACGTCGCCTGCCATCACTATGTATTTTATCTTTCCAGCAAGCTCCTTGTATCTTGTCTCGGCATTCCCGTTTATCCACTGTACCATGTTGGAGAAGCTCTTCTCCATGAACTTCTTGCTCCCTATGTGTATGTCTGACATGAACGCTACTGCGAAATCCTGCTCAACCTCCTTCTTCTGCCTTATTGGGATATCAGGCCAAAGCATCTCGTTTGCGATGACGAACGGTCCTGATATCTTCCCTTTTATCGCGAGGACCTCGTCGTTTATCACGTTTGCCGATTTCTCGAACAGCTCCCGCGCAGCCTGCGATGTCCCGTTCATGAACATCACCTTTACCTCGGCAGTCTCGTCCTCGAGCACGACCATTACGTTGCCCTTCTTTGTCGCTATCTTGTCCTTGACAAGCCCAACAATCGCCACTTCCCTCCCCGCGGTGAAGCTTTTCAGCACTTCCAGATTCGGGATGAGGCCGAAGGCATCGTGACGCGTGCTCTCTATAAGTGATTTTATCCTCCTCAGCCTGCTCCTGAAGTAGTTGACAAAATCAGTAGCCGTGCCTTCGGTCCTCTCTATCGGCCTGTTCGACACCTTGTATTCTGCGTCGTACTCCGCCGCGATCGGCTTGAAGTCTGCCGGCCTGGATACCTCTATTGGGACAGGCACCTTCTCGACCTTCATCGCATCTATCATCTTCCTTATCCGCTCTGCATCTACGATGATCAGAGCAGAGTCCGGATTCTTTTCTCTCTCTTCAAGGATCCTTGATGCAAGGATGTCGAGGTTTACGTCATTCAACATCTCAGGCTTGACATCTCCCGATATCACCACACGCGATTGCGAGAGTACCCTCACCAGTTCCCTTACAGAATCCTCATCCGCCATGGACACACTGCGCTTTTTCCATGCGCCTACTCCTTAAGCGCTTCAAGCTTCCCCAATATGTTCCATATGACAGTGCGCGCCTGCGGAGGCAGGTTTATGTCGTTGCTTACCCCGTCTATGTTGTATATGGCGCCTGATATCCGCACCGTGTATTCTCCCTGTGCGTTGAGTTTTGCCTTTGCCTCGCTCACCGCGCTCCTCACGTTTTTTGGAACACTTGTGTCAGCTATGAGCATGTCCATCATCTTGGTGATCTGCTCAATCTCTCCTGCTAGCTTGCCATCGTTGCCTTCCATCGTATCACCACTTACAAAAAGTTTTTATTTGTCTCCCAAATAGGTTTGGGTTGTTTTATAGAGAATATAAGATGAAAGAAACTATATATAGCTTTCCCAGAATGATGGTCACGTTAGCGTTAAATATCTGGACAATTCCATACGAGTTGTGATTAGATGGCGGAAAGAGACAAGGGAAAAGCCGGAACAACCAAAGCTTCTGTGCCTCCTGATGAGTTGGCGCAAAGGTCGGTCTTGGCAACGCTGCAGGAACACCGCATAAACAGCATGACCAGCAGCTCTGATTTTGAAAGGCTCGTAGCGGACGAGCTCCGCAGGCTGAGAAGAAAGAGCAAGTCGGATCTAAGGCTTATCCAGCTCGACTTGGAAGAGCGCGAAGCTGCAATAAAAGAGCTGTTCGACAGGAGAGCAAAGGCTCAGACCGGCACGGCTCCAACAAAGTAGCCTATCAAGTATCCGGCAATTCCTGCTGCCATTCCTATCATCAGCATCTCTAGTCCGCTCCTCCATAAGGATCCTATAGTCACCTTTGCCTCATAGTACCCGATTACAAATAGCGTTATAGCGCTGAGTATTACCGATGCAACTATCCCTTCATGTATGCTCCCGGTGAATAAGAAAGGTAGTATAGGGATGATTGAGCCGAATATGGTAGCAAGCAGTACTACAGAAAAGCTTCGCCTCGCCTCGTTCTCCTTGACCGGAGACAGGTTCAGCTCATGCGCCATCATAAACTCGAGCCATGCTTTCCTGTTCTTGCAGATTTTCTCCGTCATAAGTTCGAGCTCGTCGCCTCTGTAGCCCCACTTACTGAATATGCTGCGGACCTCCTCGCGCTCTACTTTTGGGATTTCCTTCATCTCACTCTTTTCCCTCTCTATCTCCTTCAGGTAGTGTCTCCTCCTTGCGAGAGTGGAAGTGTAGGCAACCGCACCCATTGATATTGACTCCGCGCCAAGCGCGGCCAGCGCAGCAACGAAAACAATCCTCAACTCGCTGGTAGCTGCGCTGACACCTAGGACTATTCCAAGAACGTTAACGAGCCCGTCCTGGCTGCCGAGGATGAAGTTCGAGAGCAGCGTTGGCTCAGCATGCCTTTCACCATCTGTCCTGAACAGGTAGTCTGCCTTTTTCACATAAGAAGATGGTTCCCAATCTTTATAAAAGTGAGGGAAAAACTCCGCAAAGTTTAGGAAAAAAGAGGATTTAAATATCATCCAAAGCGTATGGTTTTCTAGGTATTATGGGAAGCATTAAGGTGGGAGATGCAGACGCGCACAGGGACAGCGTAGCCACATACTCTTCTATGCTTGCTAGGGGGAATATGGAATATATTGCAGAGAGGCTGGCTTACGCTGGCAGCTCCGCCGCGGTGCTCAGGAATGCGAAGGAGGCGATAGAGTCCCACATCAGGGAGCTCTCAATAGAGAGGCAGCAGGCGGCCCTTGCAAAAATACTCAACGCGCTTATGGACCTTGAAAAGGGTTACGGTGTCGTAGAAGAGCAGTACATTAGGGATAGGATAGGGAGCTTCAAAATCTACCTTTACACAAGGCTTGGTGGCATAATGCTTGGCCACGCCAAGCTCATGCGGGGAAAACAAGGTGCAGATGGCAAATCATTCGGGCTCGACTATCACGCTGACAGCCCTGTCCATCTTTAACATGGTGGCAGCAGCTTTCCTGACGCTATCAAGGTCCACCTTTGCGATGTTCTCGTTGTACATCTCCCTGTAGCGCGGCATCCCGTTGATGTAGAAAAGACCGGACTCTATCACCCTGTTAAATGCGTCGTTGTTTCCCGAATCCGATGCCTTCCAAAGCTTCTCCTTCTCCCTGTCAACTCTCTCGCTCGTGACCTCTCCGCCAGCAAGCTTTTCGATCTCCTTTGTTGCGAGGTCGAGCACCTCGTTTGCGTTCTTCGGCGACGAGAGCGCCATTGCATACAGCAGACCTGCGGTCTTTGAAGGTGACATTGTAGCGCCAGCTCCATAAACGAGTCCCTTCTCAAGCCTGAGCTTGTCCAGCAACATGCTGTTGAGTATGTTCATCATGACTCCAGACGAGACAAGCAAAAACTCATCGCCAGCTCCATTCAACTGCGGAATCTTCATGCCAATTACAGTTGCCGTCTGCGAGATTCCCTTCTTCTTCATCCGCACGGTTTCCGGCTTCTGCGCTATCTGTGCGACTGGCAGCTGCACTCTCTCCCTCTTTCCCGAGAATCCGGAAAAGTTCTTTTCAGCAAGCTCCATGGCGCGCTTTTCCTCTACGTTCCCCCAAAATATGAGGGCGGAGTCCTCGGGGACAAACTGCCCCTTATTTACGTCGAGCACGTTTTCCCGCTTGATCCTGTTTATGTCCGCCTCGGTATGTATCCTCTCCCTTCCAATCGGATGGTCCTTGAAAAGCTCCTGCATGAGCCTCATAGTGGCCACCATCCTCGGACTGTCATTGTACATAGAGTATTCTTCCTTGAACGGCGTGCGCTCCTTCTCGAGCTCAGCTTCAGGAAACGCAGAGTTCTGCACCATGTCAGAGACCAGGCTGGTCGCCCGCTCGATATCCTTCGGATGGAAACCCATGACGCAGGTCATGCTCTCCTGCATTGTGAACGCGTTGTACATGAAGAACGAGCGCATCTCGTCCCATATCTGCTTCTTTGTCCTTGTCTTTGTTCCGGAGAAAAAGAGGTGCTCTATGAAGTGCGCGACATCGACATCGAACTGCTTCAGCGCATGCGCGGTCCCATAAGGAAGAACGACTCCAACTCCAACATAGTTCGGAAGCGGATACCTGCAGTTCATGACAGTGAAAGAGTTATCCATCCTCTTCAGCGTTACCTGCAATCCAGATTTCCCTGGAGCGTCCAATGCATCACCTGCAAAGGATTGGTTTTCCAGCTTTAATACCTTTCCTACATGCAAAACACGCAAACCTTTTTTATTCCAAGCGCGAAATCCATATGTGGGTGTATGATACTCTCAGATTTCGACCTTAGGAACTACATAAGCAGCCATAGGCTAGTGGTAAAGCCGTTCGACGAGGAGCAGATAAGGGAGAACGGCCTTGACCTTAAGCTTGGGAACGAGATAGGAGTCCACAACCCAGAGCTTAAGGAGGACTTCGTGCTCGATCCTTCGGACGAGGAACACCTGAAAAGGGAGTACATCATCACAAAGAACAATGACAGACTGGTGCTGCCGGCAAAGTCACAGGTTCTTCTGACTACGCAGGAATTCCTGGAGATGCCGGATAACTTAATGGGATTCGTCGAACTGAGGAGCAGCTGGGCAAGGCATGGTCTTTCGATGCCGCCGACGATAATAGACGCAGGCTTCAAGGGCGACGTGACCCTAGAGGTCATAAACCACTCAAACCATGCGATTGCGCTGAAGCCTAATGTGAGGTTCGCGCATATCATCTTTGCGGTAACGATGAACAGGGTCAGCAAGCAGTACTCAGGCAGTTATCTTGGCCAGCGGGGAGTCAGGACCCCGAAGCCGCTCTAAAGCTTCTTCTGCGATTTCGTCTCCTCGAGCTTCCTTCTCATCGAATCCGTTATCGGCGTGAGTATGTAGCCTTCATCAAGGTTGCCCAGAACAGCGCACCTGTTCGGATGCGCCCACGCGTAGTACGCTATGTATGCGCAGAACACAGCGTCCATCTCATCCTCGTAATCCTTCAGCTTCTGCGCCTTCAGCTCGTCAACCTTCACCTTTGTGATGGTGCTCGGCAGCTTCAGCGGTGGATCTGCATCAGCGAGCGCTGACATGTGCTTCTGGTACTCCCTGAATGCCGCATACCTCTCAGCATACTCCCTGTTCGGCTTCGCCTTGTAGCGGATTATCCTGTTGAGGCCGAAGAGAACAACCATAGCAGGATGCGGATACACTTCGAAGAACTTCCTGGTCTGCTCGTGCACGGAGAGGTTCGGGCTATGCGCAAATCCCTCTTTCTTCAGAAGCTCCGCCACCGTCTCTCCCCTTATTCTTCCATAGAAAGAGGCCAGGTGGCTCCTATTCGCCGGATGCGCACCGGCGTCGTACTGCCTGAAGAGGTCGCCGACTATCACCTCCGCTATCCTCCTTCCCTTCTCGTTCGGCACTACGAGTGGTGCATCTATTGCGACGAGCGCATTCGCGGTGCCGACGTTTTCCCTGAGGAAGTCGCGTATCTCGTCGTCGGAGCGGACAAGTCTGGATGAGATGAGCTTCGCCTTCTTGCTGTCGCCCTCTACTAACGCTATCCCGCTTGCGTTGTTAGTAGACCACGCAAGGTCTAGTCCGACAAATAGCATAGTCCTGAATGGAATCCAAGATATAAAGAGCTTTCAACCGAGCAGCTTCTCTGCGTTAGACTCGGTTACAGCCGACATCGTCTCCGTGTCTATGAAGTCTGATGAATCGTACAAGAATTTCAGCAGCTTCGCCTCGGAAGGCGCATCGAAGACAAGGACTGCGTCGTACTTGCCTAGCGTCCAGAAAGCCGCCACCATCCTTATGTTGTTCTTCTTCAGGACCGGATCGACCTTCTTGTGCCAGCTGTTGGTGACCTCAAGCGTAGGCTTCGTCTTGAATTTCGTAAGGGATATGAAGAGCATTTTTTCACCTGATAGAACTGCCACGACTAAGAATTAAAAGGTTTCTCATTTGCGGAAGTTTCCGCTAACCCTTTTCCGCTTCGACATAAATCCTTCCGGATACGAAGTCCAGCCGCAATTTCATTAAGGAGAAATCAGCCAGCAGCCTTTCCATATCTGCCATGGTCGCTGCGGTCCTGTCCTGTCTGTTCGACTCGCTCCCGTAGATTGTGTAAACGTATCCCTCCTTTTTTCCGACTGACGATCCCTCCTCCTGTGCGCTTCCAAGGCAGTGGACCGTGAATGCAATGTATCTCTCTGCCACCCTGGAAAGCTCCCTGAGCGCCGGTTCGAAATCGTGCGCTTCGAGCACACTGAGCAGTTTGAAAGCCACAACCGTCCTTATCGAACTGTCTCTGAAAGGGAGATAAAGCACATCTGAAGCGACTAAGCCGACAGGTTTCCATTCTGCGGCACTGCAGATTCTCTGGCGCCATTCAGATGACTTTTCCCTTGCTACAGAGAGAACGCTTTGCAGTGCATCGCACTCTATTAGCTCCACACCCTCTTTCCTGAGGAGGTCCGACCTGGGTCCGCACCCCACATCCAGCACCCTGCCTCTGAGCAGTTCCAGAGAGATCGGGTTGCGTGAAACTAGCAGTTCCTCTATCTCGTTCTTGCTTGCGCCTAGGATCTCTGCACTACGCACTATTGCGCGGTCCACCTCGCCCCAAGTTTTACTCCAATATTCCTGGGCCGCTGCGATTCTAGAAACCGACATGAATGTGTTGGGTGGAACCTGATATTTAATATTTTCTCGGGCGCCACATTTGAGCAACAAATATTATTAATTTCCGATTTTAATTCCCATATGCGGCGGGCAAAGGGAGTCCATGGTGTGATATATATCCACAGAAAAAATTGTTGATAACCTTCCTTATAATTGCAACTGTATTGAATGTTGGCTACCTTGTCCGCTTTTTCCCGCAGGGCTCAGGCAGAGGTCCTAGCGGTCTGGCTTACGGTGCCGCCAGTGCGCAGATGGCCGGCACGCAGCCGTTCATCTTCTGCGGGCAGATCGAAGATAAACGACTATTCTTACACGTGTACGAACCAGAGATACTCCTGCAATATGATCGGCTACGTGTACAACGTGCCCACCTTGCCAGTGACTCCTGCCCTCATCTGAGCCTTTTCTTTATAGACTCTATTATTTCCTCTATCGCTTCGTCGCTCAGCCGCGCGTTAGCCGGAGTCTCAGCAGGGTCGTTCGCTATGAGCCCGTATTCTCCGATGAATCTCCTCCCCCCGCCTGCCACCACCATCTGCTCAAGCTTCGGCGAAGATATCCTTATCCTGCTGCCTTCAACCATGGCGTAGAAGTCCTCATCGGTATCAACCCCGTAAAGCCTTATTATCGATTCCGAATCGGATTTAACGAGATACCCTAATGGACCGTACTCCACGCGGATCAGCCTCTGGAAGCAGCTAAGGAGAGAGCTTAGCATCTGCTTGCCCGCATCAGTATAATCAAGATTGCTTGAGTCAGGATGGGCAGCAAGCAGTTTGCTTTCGAGCGCTTTTATCTTATTTATCAGCGGCTCGTCCTCTATGTTCCTGTATATCCTCTCTATCTTCTTTGAAGAGGGGTTGACTACCTTCTTCACAGGCTTGACTCCTTCAGGCGTTCTTGCAAGAGGTTCGTTCGGGTAAACCATTGACTCAACCATCAGAGATTTACAAGCGCCGAATTTATTTCTTTAGTTTGCAGTCAGCGCAGGCCAGTATCAAAAATAATAGAAACAATCCCCAGATTTGTGGATTTCAGAACATTTAAATATCAAAAAAAAGTGTTTAAACTTATCGATTCCATGACCAGAGAAAAACCAAAAGTGGTATCGGGGAAGGAAGGCAAAGGCACCGATGACCTATTGGAGATGCTAAAGCAGAGCGTTCAAAATGGACTACCACAAAAGGATGATCCAAAAATCCAGAAGACAAAGGAGGAGATAGCCAAGAGGATAGCAGCGCAAGAGGAAAAGGAAAGGCAGGAAAGGGCAGAGTTCAATAGGCGTCAAAGTGAAGAATATGAAAGGCATCAGACCGAGTTTGAAGAGCTAAGGAGAAAGGATAGAGAAAGAGCATCGACCTCACTTGGAGAGAACGGAAATGAAGGCAGCTTTATCAGCGATATACCGGAGCCCAAAAGACCGACAATGAGTGAGAAGTTAATCAGCGGCTTAAAGAGTGCAGGCAGCAGAGTTGGCAAGCTATCACTGTTTTTGATACCCGCATCGTGCGTCTACGGAGCCTACAGGCTCAAAGCGGCAGCGGATGCTGACTACAGCACGTATTCATCGGAAGGAACTTTCAATTTGCCTATTGATGGCTCAAAGACAATAGATGGCGGCAGCTGCTCTGTGACCAATACTGGAGCTGGAGTGAACGGCATCTGGGGATTCCTGGTAAAGCAGCTTAATGCTAACGGTACTCCAATCACAAACTGGCATAATATAGCGGTGGGAAGCCTATTTACGGATAGCAACGCATGCCAAGACTCAATAAAGGTACATTTCATCAGCATCGCACCGAACGGAACAGCAACGGTGCAGGTATTTGCCAACAATGCTGTTGGCGGTGCCAGTCTATGGGGCGGCGTTTTAGCGCTTTGCGCGGTGGCGATAGTCTCTACAGTCGTGATAATCGCCACGCTTTTAGACCGATAGGAATTATGGATGAATGTTGATTTGATATTTGGTGAAAAGAATGACGGACGAACAATTTAAGGATCCAGGCGCCGGACGCGACAGCAGCAGAGATTGGCATGGGACATCGCCCCTTCCAGCGCTTTCCAAACAGGTGCCTGACCAACAGAATGGACAGCCGCATACGCCCCACTCACTCATCAGGCCGACTGTTATGATTACTCAGGAGCAGGCCCATCACCTTCAGACGCTCATGAATCCCAAGACACTTATGTCCCTGCCGCAGCGCTACCTAACTGAGATAACGTCAGGCCTTGTTGGAAGGAAAGAGGAAGCACTTGTAGCCGCGCTTGCGGTGTTTACCAAGGAGCACGTCCTGTTTGTAGGGGAACCTGGAACAGCGAAGTCCTTTATAGCGGTGCGCGCAGCAAAGCTCATGGGAGGAAAATGCTTTGAGGACCTGCTTACGAGGTACACAGAGCCTGAGGACGAGTTGGGTCCAAGGAACGTCAACGCGTACAAAGAGGGGAAGTGGAAAAGAGTAATGGATGGATACCTGCCAAAAGCGCAGACGGCAGTATTCGATGAATTCTTTAATGCAGGGCACTTCCTGACGGTACTTAACGGGATACTCAACGAAAGGAAGTTCAGGGATGGCCCAGGTGTGATAGAAGTCGAATTGATCACCGCATTCGCTTCGACTAACGCTCTACCAGAGCCAGATGAGCGCCTTGATGCAGTGCGTGACAGATTCCTTTTCAAGAGGCTTGTCAAGCCGATAGGAGAGGACAAGATAGACGATTTGATCACAGCAGGAGACCTGATAGAGAGGACAAAGGCATTCAAGGGCGTAGCAGAAGTTATGTACGATGATGCAGTCTTGTCAAACGAGCAGGAAATAGAGAACGGCGAACCTAAGCTGCGGGAAAACGACTGCGATGGCGAGCTAAAGGACAGGGCAATAAAGCAGTTTGTCATCGATAACAGAGGGATAATATCCAAAATACTCCAATATGAGGGTTGGTCGGAGGAAATGGCCGGGGAGACAATAGAGGCGTACATCAACAGCTCAATAGCGCCGGTCATGACAGCAGAGCAGCTGAAACTGATCACTGGAGTGATTATACCAGAGATAGAAGCGCACATATCCCCAGAAGTCAGGACTAAGATGGAGATGCTGCTCCTTGAAATGAAGAAGGAAGGGTTGAGCGTAAGCGACAGAAATGAGCCGAAGATCCTAAAAGTGCTTGCCGCAAGAGCCTTGCTCGACGGCAGGTTTGAGATAAAGGAGCGCGACCTCATGGTTCTCAAATACCTAGTGCCTAAGGAGATGGAAGATTTCGCCAAAGTAGAAAAGTTACTGATCTCAAAGATACCCGGTCCAGACGCCTATCTTGAGAAGCTTGACGAATGGGCAAGGTCGATATCCGAAGCAGAGAGGGCGCTAACATCCGTTTCAGTCGACGAAGACGCAAAAAGGCAGGAGAGATGGCTCAAGGTCCTCACAGACATGCAGACGACAAAGGTTAAGATCAACCAGCTGGAGGCGCAAACGGACGAGCAGAGCGTTATAGAGCGAGCTGGTCAGGTAAACGCGCAGATAGACAAGTTTGTGATGTCCCTGGCAAAGCGCCTAAATATACAGGTATAAACACAATAAGCGGTAGATATGGGCGGCGAAAGCAAGGAAAAGCAGCAGGAGACCCTAGCTGGCAAGTTCCGTGAGGTTTTCGGGCTCATCAAGGAGGCACCAAACATAGGACCGCCAAAGAATGCCAGCGACGCGATTTCTGTAGCAAGGGACGGTGTCATAAGGACTGTCAACTATAACAGCCCAACTACCTCTTACAGGCAGAGAGAAATCGAAGCAACGCGCAAGAAATCGTCTGGCAACAAAGCGCCCATAGACCCGTTGATACTTACAGACCTATTTTATTCTAACTATCTGCCCTATTCTAGAGTAAAGGTGCAGGAAGAGACGACTGCGTCTCCGCTCCACCGCGCAATAGTCGACGCGGCGAACACTTCGGATTATAGGGATAAGCTTAGGGCAGAGTGCCTTGGCAATGTAACCACGAGCATGGCTGCTGCCATAGAAATGTCAAACGTTCTTTTGGATGAACTGCAGAACATGGCGCGGTTCGGCAATCAATCTCAGAAGGAAGCAGCACAACAGCTCCTAGACTCCCTAAAGAAGGGCGCGCAGCTAGGCGACGATGTTTCAAAGCAGCTTCAGGAGCAGGTCAAAAGGCAGCAGAAGAAATGGCGAAAAGAGGGCCAAGGGGATAGCAGTAAGAAAGAAGAGCTGTCGCGCGACGACAAAGAAAAGCATGAAGATGGAGAGGAAGAGAAGAGGGAGGAGGAGAAGGTGGAGAAGCAGGATGGGGATCAGGGTGACGGGCAGGAAAGAAAAAAGAAAGGGATCAAACCGCAGGAAAGCGATGATGCCGAGGGCAAGAAGGGAAAATCGGAATTACCATTCCATCTTCCGGTAGGATTGCCATTTGGGAAAAATAGCAATAGAGATGAAAATGGCGAGCAGAGCGCACAAGATGGCTCCGCAAGCGGCTCTTCAGAAGGTCAGCAACAGGAGCAGGAGCAAAGCCAATTCCAGGATGAGCAGACCGGCGCCACTCAGAATGGCATAAGTCAGCGGGCAGGAACTATGCCAGGCGGCGCGCGGCCTTCTTCATCAATGCAGGAACGAGAGTCAGATGGAAAGACCGGAAAGAAGGAGGGAGACAATGGCGAAATGAGCGGCAAGAAGAGCGAGCCAACAAAAAAAGGCACCAATAAAAACACCAACCGCGCGCCGGAAACCGGCGGGATTTCAGGCGGAATGCCTACGCAGGAGGCTCCGCAGGCGCCGGCAGGCATACAATGTTGTTAATCCTTTATCTTCTCAAACGTTATCCAACTCGGCTTTAATGACCGTACCCGTTTCCATAAAGCAGCCATCATCTCCGCTCGGGCAGCAGCCTTCAACCTATCCTCTTCTTTCCACTTTGCCCGAAGTTGCTCCATCAGCCAGTCGTGCATACAATGGCAATACCATTTATGCCCAGTCTCCAACCGGTGCTGCTTCACCAGCTCTAGATACCATTTTGAATTCCCTATATGAAAAACCTCCATATCGTGTTTCGACCGAAGATATATCGCTACAACCATATTCAAATTACAGCGGGCAAAATATTTATAACTTCCCTAACACTCCGTCGCCGAATGGCAGCGCATCTCCTTTCTCGGCAAAGGTAATATCCAACCAGGTTAATCCTTATGCAACAGACGTTCAAACAGCAATGGCACGGGCAGCACTCGATGCTCTGCTTACGGCCGGAGCAGCTGGAACAGCTGTTGTGGCCCCAGAGGCAATCGCCTCGTTGCTGCCAGAAGCCGCCCCGTCTGTGGTCGCAAGCATACTAGGAAATGCAGCGGCCGGAGCAGCTGGCAACGTAGGACTCAATTACATTATGGGTTCGCCAGAACCAGCACTCACAGCAGCAGGCCAAGGGGCACTCTTCGGCGGCATAGCAGGTGGAGTTGGGGAACTTATAAGTCCGATAACAAAATCAATGGGTCTTCCAGGAGCAAGACTAATAGGCGGCGCAGCGACAGGCCTCGGTGCGCAGAATATCTACTCTCTGGCAACGACAGGACAGCTGGCAACGCCGCAGCAGGACGTTCTTATGGCCGGTCTTGGCGCAGTTGCTCCTTATGCCCAGGAAGCGATAGGTAGCACAGTAGGCAGGATAAATCCATATCTGCAGCAGTTGCTAAGGAACAACCTGCTTATTAGACAGCTAGGCCTGGATGTGAACCCAGTAGAATATATTAAGGGGACGCAGGCGGGGGATATCTTCGCAGAGTTTCCTTCATATTTTGCCGCATTGCAGGGCATACTGCCAACAAGAGATATAGTCTCCATGACGCCGCAGGAATTGGAATCAATCGTAAGAAGCAACCCAGGACTGGTATCGCCCGTAAATGTGCGCCTATATAACACATTCTCTGAACCAGGACTGAACGGGGGCATAGAGAGACCGGTTCAAGAGATAGAAAGGGAGATAGAAAAGGGAGCGTCAGCAGCAGGAGGCGGTGCAGGATTGCACATAACATCAGCAGCAGACATTTATAAGGCGCTACAAGGCGGAGAGGCATCTGTGATACAGAAGGTAGGTGCGGGAGCTGCGGGCTTCAGGCAGGGCTTCGACCAGGGCTTCTATATGGCGCCAAGCAAAGTAATCTATGACGAGCTGGGCAACCCGATAAGAGTTGACAGGGGTTACAACTTCGCCGGTGTTTTTGGGCAGCCTCCAGAAGCGGCAACTAAAAGCGTTGCGAACGCAGGAAACAAGTTTTTTGGGGTGAAGATAAATTACAAGCCTTCTGATGTCCTGATGATAGACGATTATGCTAAGCTGACAGGAACACAGGCGCAGCTCGATGATATACGTGCCAATCCAGATGCAGCTAAGAAGAGTGGGCAGGCGATAGACTATTACCATCAATATGGGCAGTATGCGAATCAGGGTGCAAAACTCATAGAATCCCCTAAGAGTGCCTTCCGTCCAGAGTCTGAAACCGAGATAACTGTGCCTGAGGGCGGCGTGATACAGGGAACAGGGGAAAATATAAATCTTTATTTATCGGGGGCGAATCAGGGTGCGTTCAAGAATGTCCCGGTGCTGGAAAATATATTCCCGACAACGATAGCTGGAAAGATTGCAGGTGCATCTATCCAGCCAGTCATAGCCACACCTCTGGAATATAGGGGTGCGACGCCAAGAGGCACAATGGCAGCAACAACGGAAGCACCAGCAGTAGTCACACCACAGCCGGCGTTAACGCTGAATCCATTTACAAACCAGCCTATCTATGACGTATTGACACCAGCGCAGCAGATGGCAATATACAACCAGTATCTGCAAAACCCAGGAAGCCAGCAGGCGATCTTGCAGGGGCTGATGAACAGCCAGGCTAAGCAGAGCATATCGAACTATCTTAACAATCAATATGCGCAGAACGTGGGCGGCAATATGTTCCAGTACCCGACAACGCCGTCAAGCGTTATAAGGGGAAGGGGCAGGCCAGGCTTTAGCTATCCAGAACAGGCAGGGCTTACACCCTCTGAAGCCCGCTTCCTCAATCCATCAGATGTCTATGCCAATAGCTTAAACGGAGGATTCTACAACAGCAACGCCA
>JAJZKF010000084.1 GCA_021804305.1 Microcaldota archaeon
TCAGAAGGACTCTAAACCAAAGGAGAGGCAGGAGCAGACCCAACAGAGGGAGGCACCTAAACCAGCAGGAAGTGGTGTGGACAACAGTCTCGGAAGGATCTTCGCCAAGAAGCCTGACGCCCAGAGACCCCAAAAGAGGCCTGAACCCAAAGTTGAAGAGGATGAACCTGTGATGCCACAGCAGGCAAGAAAGGGCATGCTAGGCAGGATAAAGGACTCCTTGGGGATAGTAGACGAAAAGTAAACCAGGCTATGTTAGGGAAGTAATAAATAGTTTCACTGAACAGTATCATAGCGGATTTTCATGAAGCCTGAATGCTCAAGAATAGCCAGCGTAATACTGCCTGCTATAAGGGCGTCGGTTGCGGAGGACCTTTACAGGAAGCATAACTTAAGGCAGGCGGACATCGCAGACAGTTTGGGCATAGTGCAGGTGGCGGTGAGCAAGTACCTGAACGGGAAATACTCAGTGGACATAGCAAAACTAAAGGAGTACATATCAAGGAACGGCCTTAACTGCAAGGTGGTGTCTGCGATAGTAAACAATGAGGGGAAGCAGGAGATAAATAGCGAGATAGAAAGCCTGTGCACCAACAAGGCAATCTTCGAATTCGCCTGATGATCTTATTAGTGATACAATGAAAGACGAAATGAATCCTTTCAAGAACTCTCAGGCACAGCTCGACAAGGCTGCTGAGATAATGGGGCTTGACAAGAGCGCTCATGCAATACTCAGGGAACCGCAGAGGATCCTCGAGTTTAACATGCCTTTGAAGGTCGGCAAGAAGACAGAGGTTTTCACAGGCTTCAGGGTGCAGTACAACAACGCACGAGGGCCTTACAAGGGAGGGATTAGGTTTTATCCGACTGAAAGCATAGACACAGTCAAGGCGCTTTCCGCATGGATGACATGGAAGTGCAGCCTTGCAAACATACCGTTCGGAGGAGGAAAGGGAGGCATAATCTGTGACCCGAAGAAACTCAGCGAAGACCAGCTTCAGGACCTATCAAGGCAGTACATAAGGAATCTGGTAAACTTCATAGGCCCGGATGTAGACGTACCTGCACCCGATGTCTACACTACTCCGCAGATAATGGCATGGATGACCGACGAGTACATAAAGCTGACAGGGAAGCAGGAGTTCGGAGTAATAACAGGAAAACCCTTGGAGGTATGGGGGTCTCAGGGAAGGTTTGACTCTACTGCTCTTGGCGGGATGTACGTCCTCAGGGAGGCTGCAAAGCTCAGGAAGCTGAAGCTCAAGGGAGCAAGCGTTGCCATACAGGGATTCGGGAATGCAGGCCACTTCGCATTCGACCTCGTAACAAAGATGTTCGGCGCGAAGGTTGTTGCAATAACAGACTCGCACGGAGGGGTATACTCTGAGAAGGGCCTAGACATAGAAAAGCTCAATAAGGCAAAGGAGGACACGGGAAGCATAGAGAACGCAAAGGGCTATGAAAGGATATCGAATGACGAGCTCTTCGATACCAAGGTCGATGTGTTGATCCCAGCAGCTATAGAGAACGTGATTACAAAAAAGAACGCAGACAAGATAGATGTCAAGATACTTCTAGAGCTCGCGAACGGGCCAGTGACGCCTGAGGCAGATGACATACTTTTCGAAAGAAAAATATTCGATGTGCCTGATTTCTTGGTCAACTCAGGAGGGGTGATAGTCTCCTACTTCGAGTGGGCGCAGAACAGGCAGAAGTACTACTGGACCGTTGACGAAGTATACAAGAGACTTGACTCTATAATAACAACCTCGTTCAACGACGTGGTCAGCACCCAGGCGCAGTACGCAAAAAAAGGAATAAAGATAAGCGAGAGGATGAGCGCCTACATAATCGCTGTGGGGAGAGTGGACAAGGCAATGAAAGCAAGAGGATGGTACTAAGTTGATCTCATGAACAAAAAGACTTTGGTAATAATTGTACTGGTGATAGCTGCGGCTGCTGCGTTCGCATACCTTGAGTTCTTCAGCAGCGGGGCATGCCAAGTGTGCTCGTATGATGGAGTGCAGGTCAGCCAGAGCTTCATGCAGAATCTCAAGATTGGCAACAGCACCTTCAGCGCAGTGAAGATAGGGGCTGCTGAAACCCAGGGGCTCTCAACTGAAAACGGGACCAACCTGACTTACGGCGGCAAGCCTGAGATACTCTACATAGGTGCAGAGTACTGCCCGTTCTGCGCTGCTGAGAGATGGGCGATGGTAATAGCCCTTAGCAGGTTCGGAACTTTCAGCAACCTGCATTACATGACATCCAGCGCGAGCGACAGCTACGCGAGCACACCGACATTCACATTCTACAATTCAAGCTACTCGAGCCCTTACATCTCCTTTGTCAGCGTCGAAACCGAGACAAATGTGGGGAGTGGAGGGTACTACGCACCCCTGCAGAACATGAGTGCTGAGCAGGCAAGCATAATCGAAGGGTATGATAAAAGCGGAAGCATACCTTTCATAGACTTTGCAAACAAGACTGTGATAACAGGAGCCACGTACAACCCCCAGACTCTTGCGGGCTACAACTGGACTTACATTGCCTCACAGCTAAACAACCCTAACGACACAATATCGCAGTCGGTGGTAGGCTCGGCCAACCTCATAACTGCTGAGGTCTGCATGGCTGACGGAAACCAGCCGCAGAGCGTGTGCGGGCTTGGATACATAAAACAGATACAGGAATTTGCCTGATGATCAGATGAGGCGCGGAGACAAACTTACTGTTGAAGCTGTTCTCGCTTTTCTAGGGCTTGCCATTTCCATATACCTTACGGCATACCACTATGCCGGCGTGCCGCTGTACTGCGAGAGCGGCAGCCTGATAAACTGCGGAAACGTGCTCAACAGCAGATTCGCTACTCTGCTGGGGCTGCCAGTAGCCATTTATGGTGTCGCATTCTTCTGCATAGACCTGCTGCTGATATACCTTAAAAACGAGGAATATTTGATGTACATGAACCTGCTTGGGGCTATGGTCGCATTGGGGCTCATCTACTCTGAGACCGTCCTCGGACAGATCTGCGAGTACTGCACAGCGGTGCATATCATAGTTTTCACTCTGCTGGCCTTTTCGGTTATGAAGAAAAGAGAGTACAGATTCCCTATTTTTGGAAAATCCTGAGCAGCCTGTTAAGGGGAAGTGTGTTTATCACATCGGATTTTGTAAGCCATCCCCTTCTTG
>JAJZKF010000085.1 GCA_021804305.1 Microcaldota archaeon
ATCCGAAGATGCCCCTGTTGCCGTATGCCCCGTACTCCTTTATCGTCTTGCTTGAAGGATCCGAGAGGAGGAGGATCTTGAGATCGTACTTTGAGCAGAACCTGTTGTGCGATGCAATGTCATCCTTGCTAACTCCAACTACCTCTGCGCCAAGCGCCCTCATCTTGCTTATCCTAGAAGAAAACCCCTTAGCTTCTATGGTGCATCCTGGTGTGTCGTCCTTTGGGTAAAAGTAAAGCACAAGATATTTTCCCGAGAACTCCTTGAGGCTGTGGCTCTTTCCATCCGAACCATCGAGGTTGAAATCCGGAGCCCTGGAATTAATGGTTACCAACACAACACCAATATTCTTTTCCCAACAGTAAAATTATAAAGCTTTTAACCAATATAGTTTCACTAAGCCTTGCGGCACCATTGGTATATGCCTGGAAAGGATAGACGTAATTCCTAGATACGGTTATGTTCCTTATCCTTACGGCCCTGTTGCCTGAAAGTACCATTGCCTGTGCACTGGCGTTGCTAAGCGCCTGGGCCAGAGCCTCGCTGCTGAGCTCCATGGTCTGCGCGACTGTGAGCTGGGCAGATACCTGATTTATGTAAACGTTCTGTATGACTGAGAGCGTGCTGAGAAGCGCAGTGACATTTTGCACCTGCGGTATGTACACAGAGACAGTTTCTACAGCCACATACTTGCTGCTGTTCCACTGCTTCTGGAGTGAATATGACTCCGTGCTTATCCTGCTTGAATTGTTCCCTATGTACTTTGCTACTGTGTAGTTGAACTCGCTAAGGGTGAGAGAGAGGTTCGAAGACGCAATTGCCGATGTAGATCCGGTTCCATTCATTGAGACATAGAGCGTTGCGGCCTGTGGGTATGAATAGTTGGTCCCAGTTGCAGTTACCGTTATGTAGGAGAGCCCGCTGTTTTGGAATGCCCCATTCGGGTAGAGCACTGACAAGACAAGTATAACTGCCATTGCAAGTATGGCCACTATCGCTATAATGAATAGAAGATGCTCTGTTTTTATGCAATCACCGCAAATAATATCTGCGCAAAAGAATATAAATCGGACTAGAACATATCTCTCCCACAGTGCGTTATTTATTCAAGTCTTGCGTAATAAGTAATCATGTTCGGCAAGGGCGCTGCTGGCAATACCTACTACTACGGGAGCGACACCTATAAGCACATAGATCATCTATTGGGCCGCGGAAAGGAGATACTGATAGTTTCGCCGTACATTGACAAGTATTATGCGGGCATCCTGCTCGATAGATCGAAGGGGAGGAAGCTCTACCTGATATCTTCATCGATGGATAGCGATGCGCTTAAGATGCTTCAAGGGGATACAAGGCTTTGGATAATCGGATACTTGTCGCTTTCGCTTGTAATACTGCTCCTGCTATACTTCATCGGAGCATACGGCGCTATCCTTTTAGTGTCGGCAATCCCGCTTGCAGTTGGCATAATAAGGAATGCGGGAAGGGGCTCAGGCATTTCCCTTAAGGTGCCAAGGCGTTTTGTCCACGCAAAGATGTACGTCTCGGACGACATGGCCATAACCGGTTCTGCGAATCTCACCTACAAAGGCACGCACAAGAATGTCGAGCAGATAAACATCACTTACAGCAAGGAGAGCATAGCCGGGCTCAGGAAGCAGTTCTGGGAACTCTGGAGAGGGCCCTAGGAGACGCCCGTTATACTTCCAGACGCGAATATCCTCGGGCTCTGTTCCCTTATCAGCACAAAGCTGTCTCCCTGCAGCACCGACACGGGTTTTTCGAAGCTTATCTTTGCGTTCTGCCCTTCTGCCTCCTCAACTTTCACTACAACGTGGGAGAAGTTAGATACCAGCAGATATCTCTTCCCAGCCTCTATCTTTTCATTGGCAAATGAGCTTGTCCTTAGCGTTGCAACAGCCGCCTTTGCCTTCGCGAAAGGTTTTGCAGCGAGAAGGTCTCCTTTGACTACTTCTTCGTACTCTATCCCCTTCACGGCAAGTCCGACGCGCGTTCCGTATCCAGCTTCCTGTACGTCTACGTCCTGGCTCTGTATCGATTTTATCATAACTGTCTTTCCAGAGCTGTGGTGAAGCTGGTCGTGCACCTTAACTATGCCCCTTGTAACTACTCCGAGCAGCACAGTGCCTATGCCCTTCACCGGAAATGCCTTGTCTATGTCTATGCGCAGATCTCCTTCATGCTGCTCCTTGTGCGAGACTATCTTCGCGAGAAGCTCATCCCTGCCGCAGACTTCGTAGTCTTTGAGAAGTCCTGTCACAATCCTAGTCACATCGTTCTCGTTGAGCACCAGAACGCGCTTGTCTAGCAGAGACGCCGCGACAACCACTTCGCCAAGGAACTTATCCACTGTCTCAGTGCTTATGACTATCTGTCCGGAGATGAGCATTGTCTCAGCAAGGCTCTGGTAAAGCCTCTCCTCCCTGGTGTAGGGCATTATTGCCACTATCACGTCATTATCCATCTTCCTGTTGAAGAAGACCATCCCCTCCTCCGATCCCTTCTTGCCTATGAACGACGCGACATTTTCATTTACTGGCACAGATACTATGTAATTCATCGCAACATCTACGAAAACATGATATCAAGGTCCCCAGCGTAGCTGTGCTCTGGGCACTTCATGTAAAGGCTTACTATATAACTATCTTTTTTATCAGCAGTGATCGGGAGCTTTGGGTCTGTGCTAACCAAATCGAAGGGTTTGCTGACCTCTATCTTGTTTATGATGTCTCCAAACGAAGCTATCTTGTAGAGCTGTATGTTCTGCTTGAATAGCTGCGACTTCTGCATCGATGTCGTGACTCCTGATTCCTCGAGCTCTGCCGATTTGTCTGCCTGGTGTAGCGTGACCTTCTTTATGCTTATCGTGACGTTGTTCGCGGCTTCATTTCCAAAGGCCACAGACATAGGTCCTTCCCAATTCATGTCAGGCGCCTCTATCTTGAGGTTGAACACTACCTTAGACATGTACTCAACCTCTACTGGCAGATGAGGATTCACCTCAACGAGCTTGAACGGCGGCTCAACAGTTATCCTGCTTAGCACCATCTTCGGCCCTTTAAGGTTGTCTGGAAGGGTGTTGTTGCCCATCTTGTTGCTGAACGGTATCCTCAGGTCAAACACCTTGCTGCTAACCTCGTTAGCAGCAAGG
>JAJZKF010000086.1 GCA_021804305.1 Microcaldota archaeon
AAGGGCTGCTTGGAAACGAGCTTGACCTCAGGGAGCTGCAGAAAAACGGAAAGATAGGAAGGATAGAGATAGCAGTAAATCAGTCATCAAACAAGACCTTTGGAAAGCTTCACCTGCCTGCGTCGCTTGACAGGATAGAGACATGCATACTTGCTGCGGCAGTCGAGTCGGTTGACAGGGTAGGCCCATACGAGGCTCAGTTCAGCGTCGATAAGGTTGAGGATACAAGATCTGAGAAGAGAAGGAAGATACTTCAGAGGGCAAAGGAGCTCGTAAAGAAGCTTCTTGACACGGAAATACCTGACAGCAAGGAGATCTCTGAAATGGTGCAGTCAGACGTGCGGGCAAGCGAGATAACCGAGTACGGTCCAGAGAAGCTCTCTGCAGGTCCTGAGATAGCTTCCAACGAGGAGCTTATAATAGTGGAGGGCAGGGCGGATGTGCTCAATCTGCTTAGAAACGACATAGCATACGCGATAGCTGTTGGCGGCGCACAGGGAAACATACCCAAGACCATAATTGACCTCACCAGCCAGAAGGAGACTACGCTATTCGTTGACGGAGACAGGGGTGGGGACATGATTGCAAGGTCTATACTCAATGTGGCCGAAGTTGATTTCATAACCAAGGCCCCGGATGGGAAGGAGGTGGAGGACCTTACAAGGAAGGAGATAATAAAAGCGCTCAGGACCAGGATACCTATCGACCAGTACAGGGTAATAGGCGGCAGTGCGCCGCAGCAGCAGGTTAACAGGTTCCAGAACTCAAGAAGGGAGCAGCAGGCGCAGAGAGAGCAGCAAGAAGCCGCAAGACCTGCACCTTCAGTTGCCGAGCATAGGTCAGAACATCCGGCACCACAGCAAACATCGCATGGGGTGCAGGACATAAATTCAATAATAGAGGATGAGCCGGAAGGCCAGATCCAGAAGATAGATTCAAAGAGCTACGAGCCGGCATCGAAGCTAAAACCTGGCGAGAAGCAAGAGGCCTCAAATCCGATCCTCGAAGCGCAGGTGCTATCACAGATATCTAGTGGTCTTGACGAGCTCTCGGGTACCCTGAGAAGCAGGTTCTACGACAGCTCTGGAAACGTGACAAAGGAGATACCAATAAGGGAGCTGCTGTCCGAGATGGACTACTCAAGCGGTGCATATGCTGTTGTTCTTGACGGGGTGATAACCCAGCGGCTTGTCGAGCTTGCGCTCCAGAAGAACATAAAGGCAATATACGGGATAAAGGCCAACCCCCTAACAAGGAAGTTCCACGACATATTGCTGTACACGAAGGAGCAGGGAAAGATCTCCTGATCCTGCAACCAACCGGCCGGGCTGCAGACTCAGGGTCCTGATGTATCATATGCCATTCAGTTCTTTCTGCTTGCAATCTCCTCTTTGATCTGGGCTATGAAATCACCCAGATCCAGCTGATTCTTCTGTGTGCCATTCCTTAGTCTTACCGATATTGTCTTTGCCTCAGCCTCCTTCCTTCCAAGTATCAGCGTGTAAGGTACCTCTCTCATCTTCGCATCCCTTATCTTATATTGGAGCGTTTTGTCTGATATGTCAAGAGCCGCGCGTATTCTGTGCCTGCGCAGCTCCTGGTAAACCGCATCCGCATAATCAGCTACCTGCTCAGATATTGAAAGCACCGCTATCTGCACCGGTGCAAGCCATGTGGGAAACTTGCCCTTATAATGCTCCACCAGTATTGCTATGAATCTTTCCAAGGAGCCCAGTGCTGCCCTGTGGATTATTACTGTGGTATGCTGCTTTCCATCCTCCCCAGTGTATTCAAGCCCAAATCTCAGCGGCTGCTGGTAATCAACCTGCATTGTAGCGCATTGCCATGCCCGCCCCATCGAATCAAACACATCAAAGTCTATCTTCGGGCCATAGAATGCCCCTTCCTTATCCTTTATTTCATAATCCATGCCCTGCTTATCCAACGCCTTTTTCAGGTATCCTGTAGCAACCTCCCAAAGCCTCTCGTCTCCCATGTGGCTGTCAGGCATTGTTGAGAGCTTGGCAACGAACTTCATTCCAAAAGTATCATACACCCTCCTTACAAATTCAAGGAATCTTTCCACCTCCTTCTCCACCTGTTCCTCAGCAAGGAAGATATGCCCATCGTCCTGGGTAAGTTCCATGACCCTGAAAAGGCCGGTAAGCGCACCGCTTATTTCCTTCCTGTACAACTTATCAAACGTTGAGGCTCTGAATGGAAGCTCCCTGTAGCTCCATTTCCTTGACTTGTATATCAGTATCGTCGAAGGGCAGCTCATCGGCTTCAGTCCAAGGTGGCCCATATCGGTATCAAACATGAACATGTTGTCCTTGTAGTGGTCATAATGCCCGCTTACATGCCACAGCGCAGTGTTTGCTATGACCGGAGTGCTTGTCTCTTCGTATCCATACTCTTCCTCAAGTTCCCTTATAAAATTCACAAGCTCCCTGTAGATCACATACCCGTTCGGATGCCAGTACACCATTGACGGAGACACCTCCTGGAAGCTGTACAGGTCAAGCTGCTCTCCAATAGTTCTGTGGTCAGATTCAGGAAGCCCGGACCAGTCGCTCTTTCTGACTACTGACGTATTGACCTCGACAGGCCTAACCTTCCTATATACCTTCTTGACATCGCCTGTTCCATAGCTTCTTGACTGCTCTGCAAGCGGATGGCCCTTTATTGCTATTGTCGGCTTCTTAGTCCATCCAAACGGGGCCTTCTCTACAACAAATCTGTCAGACACGCTTTTTTTCATGTGATTTATGACCTCCATGGCCTCTTTTGGGGCCGCAAGAGTGTTGCTAAGGTGTGCATATGGATACAGGAGAAGGTTCTTTCTTCCAAGCCTGTCCATGAGCGCTTCTATATCCTTAATCGCCTTCTCCGCAGTCTCGTTATTATCGCCTTGCTCTACGCTTATCATCACAACTAGCGCATCGTTCATTGTAAGGCTCCTCTGCTCCGGATCCTCGTAAATCTCCGCCTCCGGGCTTATCGCCTCATAATGTATGCTGTCTACGTCAAGCTGCAAGGTTCTCATAAAATGCATCTGCAATCTTATAACGTATGCTTAAATATATTAAATCCATGCGGTTGGCCCAAAGTAAATGCGAATGCCATGATGGTTAATATACCTATTGGATTT
>JAJZKF010000087.1 GCA_021804305.1 Microcaldota archaeon
GTAACGGTGCATCCGGTGCAAATGGAATGGGAAGCTACTTTGGATACGGAGGCGCTGGCGGAGATTCTGGAGGCACTGGAACAGCAAGCAGCTACGGCGGCGGAGGGGGGGCAGGGGGTGAGGTAGTTCTCAGCTGGACTGGTTCATCGTGCCCTATATGATGCACTGCTGCTTCTATTGAAACAGCGCAAATAATTCTTAAATTCCATTAAGTAGCGGCAGCTGTGCTGATATCTTCTTTGCCGATTCCGAAAGTGCAGCCTTTTCATCATCTGAAAGTGCAATGGTCTCTATTTTTTCTATTCCACTCTTTCCAAGTACGATTGGGACTCCAAGGAACAATCCGCTCAGACCATACTCTCCTTCGAGGTATGCAGAGCATGGCATTATTTTCTTTTTGTCATTGAGTATCGAGTCAACCATGCTCACAACAGACGATGCAGGAGCATAGTATGCGCTCGATCCCTCGAGTTTTATTATCTCTGCGCCGCCGTCCCTTGCGCGCTCCACAATTCTCTTAAGCTTCTCTTTTTCTATGAGCTTCTCAACTGGAAATCCGTTCACCGTTGTCGCGGAGAGTATTGCGACCATCGAATCGCCATGGCTGCCAAGTATCATAGTCTTGACCTCCTTCGGAGTTACTTTGAGCTCCTCTGATATGAATGTGGTTAGCCTTGCAGAGTCTAGCATCCCTGCCATGCCTATTATTCTCCCTTTCTCAAATCCGGTCTTTTGCCTCATGAGATATGCCATGGCATCTAGAGGATTGCTCACCATTATGACTATGCTGCTTGGCGCATACTGCTTTATTTTTTCTGCAACTGCCGCAATTATCTGTGCGTTGGTCTTCAAGAGGTCGTCGCGCGTCATTCCTTCTTTCCTCTGCGCCCCGGCCGTCACGACAACTATATCGCTTCCTGCGATCTGAGAGTAATCTCCAGTCCCGACAACATTCGAGTCGCTTCCTTCGACTGGAGTGCTCTGCTTTATGTCTAGTGCGACTCCCTGCGCAAGACCCTCCGTCCTGTTTACAAGCACCACATCTGCCAATCCTTTAAGCGCAAGCAGCTGCGCTGTCGTCGAACCTACCTTGCCTGCGCCTATCACGCTTACTTTCTTGTGAGACATACCAATCAGATATATCTGGCAGGAAATATATTTAACATTGACATTGGGCCTTTTATAGAAATATAACCGAATCCGGGATGCACAATTAAATTCTTTCTTAGCATATCCTATATGTGGGATTATGGTGGAAGCAGAGAAGCCGCATATAAGCAGCGGCCTTGAAGGGGTGTACATAGCTGAGAGTTCGATATGCAAGGTGGACGGACAGAATGGAAGGCTCTATTATCGGGGCTATTCGATAGATGTGCTTTCGAGTAACTCTAATTTTGCAGAGGTCTGCTACTTGCTGCTTAACGGGAAGCTCCCAAGCAGCGCAGAGTTTAGCGATTTCAACAGGCAGCTTGTCGAGGCAAGGGATCTTCCAGAAGGCGTTGTGAATATAATCAAGGAAATGTCCAAAAAGTCCCATCCGATGGATATTCTTAGGACAGCTGTCTCCTCACTCTCTGCTTATGACGCGGAGACTGCAGATCAGTCGCCAGAGGCCAATTTGCGCAAGAGCATTAGGATAATCTCTAAGATGTCGAGCATAGTAGCGACGATTGGCAGGATAAATGCGGGTGGAAGCTATGTTGCTCCGGACAAATCCCTTTCACACGAGGAGAACTTTTTGTACATGCTCAACGCAAAGAAGCCAGACAAAAGGCAGGTGGACATAATGCGCGACATGTTCATAATACATGCAGAGCACAGCTCCAACGCATCGACATTCGGCACGATGGTCGCAGGCTCAACGCTTGCCGACATATACTCTGCAATAACATCTGGAATATCGGTATTGAAAGGACCTCTGCACGGCGGCGCAGATGAGGCGGCTCTTCGGATGATGAAGGCCATAGGAAGCCCGGACAATACCGAAGCTTACATAGATAGCGCACTTGCAGGAAAGCAGAAGATAATGGGATTCGGGCACAGAGTCTACAAGGCTTACGATCCGCGTGCAAAGATAATCAAGGCATATCTCGAATCGCTTCAGCTCGATGCTAGTGCCGAGGTAAAGACATACACCGCAATAGCACTGCGGGCGGAGAAGATGATGGTCGAAAAACTGAGTCAGTCGCACGGGATATGGCCCAACGTCGACTTCTTTGCAGGTCCGGTTTACGTTGCCGCAGGAATACCTCCAGAGCTCTTCACTCCGATATTCGCCGCAAGCAGGTCTCCCGGATGGTGTGCGCACATGCTCGAGTACTGGAAGAACAACAAGCTCTTTAGGCCCCTAGAAGTCTACACCGGACAGCTGGATCTGCAGTACGTGCCAATAGAAAAGAGGCAGTGAGTCTTTACATGGATTGGAAATCCCTCAAATCGTCTGTCTTCTCCGAATTCAGGTCAGCCGATGGAAGTGCAATATCCTACTATTCTCTCCCAAAGCTCGAAGGAATGGGATACAAGATATCAAGGCTCCCATTCTCGATAAGGGTAGTGCTAGAATCGCTCCTTAGGAATCTTGACGGAACGGAGGTTACTCTTGAGGACGTGGAGCTTCTTTCAGGATGGAATTCGAAGGACCCTTCGGACAGGGACGTGCCCTTCAAGGTCTCAAGGGTTCTAATGCAGGACTTTACCGGTGTGCCAGCCATAGTGGATCTTGCAGCAATGCGCGAGTATCTCACCACGCTGGGAGAGGACGCGCAGAAGATAAAGCCCGTGATACCTGTCGACCTTGTAATAGATCACTCAGTTCAGGTCGATTCTTTCAATCTTCCAAGTTCGCTTCAAATAAACCAGGAGAAGGAGATGCAGAGGAATCGGGAGAGATACGCACTTCTCAAGTGGGCCGACAGCGCATTCCAAGGTTTTAGGGTATTCCCGCCATCCGCGGGAATATGCCACCAGGTCAACCTTGAATATCTGGCAACGTGCGTGGCAGTATCGGATATCGACGGCAAGAAGACAGCATTTCCAGACACCCTTGTAGGCACCGATTCGCATACCACTATGGTTGACAGTCTTGGCATAGTGGGATTTGGCGTGGGAGGAATAGAAGCCGAGGCCGCTCTGCTTGG
>JAJZKF010000007.1 GCA_021804305.1 Microcaldota archaeon
TATTCGGTACGTATCTACTATCGAGCTTTGCGTACGCTATTATAAGTAGGGCAAGCATGAAGAAAGTGGTAGCTGAGGCTATTGTTATTATCAGGAAGGTCAGGAATACTATGAAGGCAGGTCTGAATGTGAATATTGACCTTTTGTCAAATAGGAAGAACATTGAAAGGAGGAATAGTGATAAGAAGATCGCAAGCTGGATCTTTATGTCAACATTAGTAAGCCCAGTGATAGTGTGGGTTGAGATGAAGTAGAAGGGCGCAAACGATAGGAAATAAAGGGCAGGGTAGTCCATCTTTCCTATTATGGTGTTGTTCGTTGTCAGCGTTGCACCTATTGTGTTGATGTTTACATATAGGAGACTGGCCACAGATGCAGTGTATGGGTTCATCCCGTTAAGCATCTCTTGCACTGCACTGTAAGCGAGGAAGACCTCATCACCTATGTGGAACTGCACGAAGACATATCCGAACAGAATCAGCACGACCGAGAAGGCCAACGCGAAGAATATTGATCCGAGCTGTTTGTTCCCCCTCACCCGGTATGCGTACGCGCCTAGTGCAAAAAGGAGGTACGGAAGTAGGAGAAATGTTAGATACGTACCGAATATGTGGCCCACTGAGTTGAGGACCAGCACCTGACTGACGAAGACAGGATATGGAGTGAAGAATAGTGCGATGAAAAGCACGAGCAGCATGGCAAATAGCATGTGAAAGGCAGTTCTGTAAGTGCCTTTCCTGCGATCCATTAAGTATAAGATAACGAAAGAGAAGAAGATCAGAGTATATACTACGGACTGAACGTATGATAGATAGTCATAGAGATATGAGGAGTACTCTGAGATATAGAGTATATAGAGTATCAGAGCCGTGCAGAACTCTAGGCTAACCGCATTCCTTTTTATCCTTTTGAATAATGTGCGCATGATCAACAGTTATGGATGGATAAAGATTAAATCCTAGCACTTAAGACCCCCATGATACATGCAAGGTGCATGCTAACGGTTCTTAATATTGCCTTAATATTGCGAAACGGCCGTCCGGTCAAGGACAGGTCGATAGCGCAGATGTGCTGCCTATTCCACCGATCACAGATAAAAGGGTCGGCGCAAGTAGCACGAGTATTATTCCAACCACCGCACCGATTATCATACCCATGGACCATCCCTGCAGGTTTCCCCGGAGGTTTCCTGCGGCAGGAAGCATATGTGCACCCGCATAGAGCGCGCCTCCAGTTATGAAGAGAAGAATTGCTATGATCCCTATTACTGTGCGTATGTCACCAACTATCCCGCACAGGCTTGTCGAGAGGGCTGCTGTGCCAGTAAGTACAGCTTGAGCACCGACAAGTGCAGTAAACAAAGTGCCAAGTGCAATAGTGTAGTATAGAAACCTCAGTATCTTGGGTACGTTCATCTCTCTCGCCAAATGTCTTACTATAACTTTAGATATTCTTACTATAACTTTAGATATAAGTGTACTTATTTAAATACCTTTCGTTGCTTTTTGGTTTAACAATACGTGCACGTGTGTTGGTTATAACGTCGGAGGGCGAGAATTATTTTCTTAACGCTTGATCGTAACCATTAAGCTGACTCTTTGCAACTTTTTCAGAGTAAAGCATTATTTGATAGGGTAACAAATACTTAAATGTGTGCGACCAAATATCCTTATGGGACCGGGCATTGCCAAGACGGATAAATTCCTCGTTGCTGCAATAATCATAGCAATTGCATATTTCAGCTACCTTGCATTCGTCTATAATTACAGATTCGTAACTTTTCAGGAAGGATTCTATGATATTGGGATACAGACGTACAGCATGTATTGGCACCTGCACGGATCACAATATACAAATCCATCGCAGTATCTAGTTTTTGGCAACCACATATCGCCATTCTTCCTACTGGTGCTCCCTCTATTTGCCGTTCATCAAGACGCTATAACCCTCGTATTTGTGCAGGACATGTTCCTTGCGCTGACTGCCGTAGCGGTCTACTTTGTCAGCAGGGAGCTGATAAGGAGTAAGTGGATGTCGTTTGGCTTCTTCGCGATTTTCGTTGTAAGCACGGGTGTAAGAGGGCTGACGACCTTTGATTTTCACGTTGAGGCCTTCGCGCCACTTTTTGTGATCCTTGCATTCTACTTCTATATGAAAGAAAAACCCCTTTACTTTTTCATCAGTTACATATTTTTACTGAGCCTCGTTGAAACATCATTTGCGATCGGCCTCTCGCTGCTGCTCGGTCTGCTTGCATACGAGATGATTTATACTACCAATTCTGTCGGATCAGCACACAGGAATAGAGAAAAGAGACTTAAGATTATAGGGGCAGGCATAGTGCTCAGCCTATTTGCCTTCGGGATCTACTTTGTAGCAATGTCATATATAATAGGAAGCTACTCAGGTACGTCGTACACCATTGTGCCTCCGTATCTGAGGCCGATAAACTATCTTTTCGGGCAATTGAATGTGGTGCTTGCCACCCTCCAAACAGCACAACAAAATGCATTCGTCCAGTATCAGAACATAAGCGGGATTATTGTGGTATTCCTTAGCTTTGGTATAACAGTATTTGGCTCGATAGTGCCAACCCTTCTCTTTCTATCCCCATGGATCGTTGAGGTCTTCATAGTGCACAACTATGCGTTCGCATATCCCTCTTATCAGTATTATGGTTATGTTGAGGGAAATTGTTTTGTGGCTGCGCTTCTTGGATATATTGTGCTATCGGCCATGTCAACCTTGACGTCCAGGACTTTCGGATTCAACTCCCAAAACATAATACGTAGGCTGGCTCCCGCAATAGTTATAACGTCGCTGATGGTTTCGCTGTTCACACTTGGGTCTTTCTCCTTACAGTCATTTGTCCCTTACGGAGCCCCACATCTTAATTACTCTTCAGTATCGTCTGGAATAGCAATGGTACCGGCAAATGCCGTAGTGATGGCACAATCGACAATAGCGTCGCATATGACCGATGTGTACAATCTGGAACAGCCACCTACGGCTTATCCAGTCTTTTTTGAACCGATAAACACCAGCGTATTTTGGACAGAGCCCCAGTACATAGTCTTTGACAAGGATCTTCCTGGATACCAGTCGGAATTCAATACATCTGCATTCGACATATACGGTTACATGTCGAAAAACTATACAGAGGTGTACAACTCTTCGGGATTGTATGTTTACAAAAGGGTGGCCTGATAAACTAATCATATTGATGCGCTTCTTCGGTGCGTTGATCTGAAAGATCTATTTGAGCGTTGCAATTATTCCGTCTATTATCCCGTGAACCCCTATGCCTCAGGTCGACCTTACTGCTATTCTGTGGCGGCGCACGGCCTTACCAGAAAATTTATGTCGTAAATCGAGGCCTGTACCCCATCTTTCCACTAGAAAATGCCATCCTGCATATGTACAGAGGCAGCTCCCTTATAGACTCAACGACCATTACAGCTGGAGAGCATAAACTACTCGCTTAGACTAAATCCGGGTGTAGGTTACAACACGTACACTTTAGCAACGGAAAACCCCACTTCACTGATTGAGAACAGAGTGAACTCCACTGCCAAGGTAGGATTTGCATCGATCAGGTTGCTCCATGGTCAGATAGACTGACGGTAAGACAGATGGCGCGGTGCAGGTCTACTTCCTGTGTGCATATATTATGCCGATCTTCATATCACCGCCATTCCGGCACGCGCTGATGCCCCTGGAAGGCCTGGGCCTTGTCGACTCAACTCGGAATCCGGCACCCTTCAGCTTCGAGATTAGCGGTGCGTTCCCGAAGTGGTACTCTACGATTATCTGGTTGAATCTCCTCAGGATTGATGACTTGGTGTTAAGAAGTATGTCGTACTCACTGCCTTCGCAATCGACCTTCAGGGAGGCATTTGTCAGACTGTACTTGCTGACTATCTTTTCCAATGTGGCTATGTTTATCTTTCTGCCGCCCTTATACGCATGTAGTTGCGATGTTGTGATATTCCCATACGATGAATCTACCTCAATGGTGCCTTTCTTTCCAAGGACTGCCTCATTATTTATCTTTATTTTCCTGCCGGCGTGATTAAGCCCGATATTCTTTTCTGCAATGCAGCATGAGTACGGATATGCTTCGTAGGCATAGACGGTCTTTGCACCCCGAGCGAGGAAGTAGAGCGCACTTGCCCCTATGTTAGACCCTATATCTACAACAGGCTGGCCTTCAGCATGCAGCTTCCTATACTCCTCACAGAAGAAGACATTGAATATGTTGATTATCAGATTGTCTAACTGTGCCGCAGAATCGAAACTAAACCATATCTCCCGACCAGCAAATCTTACTCTTACCAAACGTTTGCTCCGGTCTATCTCTACAGACTCAAGGTGCGTCTTCAACCTTGGTCTTATCGTTGCCCTACGGAGTATACCAAAGCGGGTGAGGGCAAGACCAACTGAATTTTCGAAATACCTGTTGAATATCAGGAAGCCTTTTGACTTTCCGAGGATACCTATAGTAAAGTTCTCGTTATGGTGTGACGGCATCTTAACACATAGTTTGGGTCATTTCAGGGTAGCTATTATCCCATCTATTATCCCATGTACCCCGATTCCCCCAGTTGATCTGACGGCTATCCTGTGGCTCAGGACAGACCTCGCCAGGAACTTTATGTCCTCTATAGAGGCCTCCGACCTGCCCTGTATCAGCGCCCTCGCCTTTGAGGCGCGCATGAACGCGAGATCGGCCCTCGGGCTTGCACCCATCACGGCGTGAATGTCCGTCCTTGTGGCATTGACCACCTTCGCTATGTAGTCCACAACCTCGTTCGGGAGGATCACTGACTTGGCCTTCTCCTGCATCTCGACTATGTCGTTTGTCGCAATTATCTTCTTCACAATCTGCTGCTCCTCCCTCTCCTTGATCCTTATCATCTCCTCCTCCTCTTCCATCCTGGGGTAGTCCACGTCTATCTTTACCAGGAACCTGTCCGCGAGAACCTTCGGCAGCTGCTCCGTGCCCTCTATCTTCAGTGGATTCTGGGTCGCGAATGCCGTGAAAGGTTTTGGCAGAGGCATGTCGACCCCGCCGACCGTGACCTGTCGCTCCTCCAGGGTCTCCAGAAATGCGCTCATCGTCTTTGGCGGGGACCTGTTGAGCTCGTCAACAAGGAGTATGTTGGTGAATATCGGCCCTTTCTTGAACTGCACCTTGTTCTCGTCATCGAGATAGGTCTGGCCTATTATGTCCGATGGAATGAGGTCTGGAGTACCCTGGACCCTCTTGAAATCTGCCTGTATGGTCTCGGCCATAGCCTTGCACATCGTCGTCTTTGCAACTCCCGGAACACCCTCGAGAAGCGCGTGGCCGTTCGCGACAAGGGTTATGAACATGAGCTCTATCGTATCCTCTTTCCCGGCTATGTGCTTCTTCATCTCAGTAAGGACTTGCGAATATGCCGAATGAGCGTCCAATGACACACCTTTTATGAGATATACAACGAAAGGCTTAAAATAAAGAGCCTGCCATGTATACACTGAAACGGTTGAAGAACATGATAGGAAAGGAGAAGTCCGAAACGAAGGTCGCCACGCTCGCCGAGGTGCTCGAGATACTAGAGGAGAGGAAGAAGGTCGGCGACGTCGGATACGAGCAGCAGATAACCGAGGAGTACGCGAAGAAGTTCTCGAAGCTGAGCGTAAGCGACGCAAGGAAGATGATGAAGGAGCTCGCGGAGTTCGGGATAGGGGAGAAGACAGCCGCGAAGGTTGTCGAGATAATGCCGAACGACCTCATGCAGCTCAAGCAGGTACTGCTAATTGAGAAGAAGCCTGTAGAGGAAGATACGGTCAACAAGATCTTCGATGTAGTGAAGAGCTACAAGAAGTGATTTTACAAAGGGGTGTGGAGAGATGGAGGAGAGCGAGCACAGAAGGGAGGATCTGGAGGAGCACGCGATGGTGCTCGATTACCTGCCCATAGGAAGGAGCTCATCTGCCAGATCCGAGCCCATAGTCCAGCTGCTTGGGGAGAACAAGTTCACGCTCCTTGAGGCGGTGCCAAAGACGGCCGAGATGAAGGTAGGCGAGAGCGTCTACATAGGCAAGGGAGACAGGGATAAGATCTCATTGATAAAGAGCAGGCTAAACTATACGGACCTGACGGAGGGAGCGAAGAAGGAGCTGCCCAACGCCGTCCAGCAGATAGTGAAGAAGAACGAGCAGAGATTCGTCGACCTTTTCAACAACGCCGGCGCACTCAACATAAGGATGCACTCGCTCGAGCTCCTCCCGAACGTCGGGAAGAAGCACCTCGCCGCGATACTCGACGCGAGGGACGAGAAGAAGTTCGAGAGCTTCAAGGACATAGCGGACCGCGTCCCGCTTCTGCAGGATCCGGTCAAGCTCATAGTCGAGAGGGTCGTGGTGGAGCTCAAGGGGGAGAGCAGGTTCTACCTCCTCACCAGGCCGCCATCGCAGCCGCACGTGCACTGACGCATATGCCATTGAAGATGGGATGATCCTGGAGATCCTTAGTGGAAGATATTTTATAATCACGGCAGTACTCCTTATTTCAGTACTTTACCTTATGGCCATTGCCATGTCTGGTGAGATTGGATATCTCATAACAGCGGCCTCTGCCATAAGCCTTGCCGCGATTCTCTGCCTGCTGCTCGTATCAGTAAAGTCGGTAAAGGAGTCTATATCGCGGCATACTGACAAGTACTCGCTTCTCGGTCTTGCAGCAATTCTCCTCTTCTTCCTGGTGCTCGCTGTCTTCTTCCTTAAGAATACGGAACTGATATTCTTTGATGAGCAGATATACCAGAGCACTGCAGTAAACATACTGTACCATGGGAGTGCGTTAACATGCTATTACGGCACAGGATATCTTAGGCACTGCTATGTTGGTTACCTTGGGTTCGACCCGAACGGATGGCCGTTACTGATAGCCTTCGCGTTTGGGATCTTCGGCGTAGGCACACAGACAGCATACGGGCTTGAGCTCGTTATAGGCGCACTGTCTATAATAGCCGTATTCCTGCTCTCGGCAGCTCTTACTGATAGGAGAGGCACGCCAATTATTGCGGCACTGATATTCGCCTTGATTCCGGAGTTCCTGATCTGGGTCAAAACGCAGGCAAACCCTAATCTGCCCTTTCTGCTCTTTGCAATATTAACTACGTTCTTCTTTGTGTCATACCTGAAGAAATGGGACAGGAAGATGCTCGCCATGGCCATGTTCGGCCTTATATTTACAACGTACATAAGGGCAGAGGCCCTGCTGCTGATTCCCATCTTCCTCATTGTTTTTCTTACATTCTCGGACAGCGGGATAAAACGGACATTCGTAAGAAGAATCACAGCCATAGGGAGCTTCAATCCTGACAGGACATGGCATGTATTGGCCATCCTATTTCTGTTGCTCATCATGCCTGAAATTTTTGCGATATTGTCGACAAGCGGGGAGCTTCAGACAAATGCTGCAGGGTATCTTGGCACTGGAACCCAGACGCTGTCAAGCTCATTTTTCCTAAGGAACATAGTCCAGAACACGGCCTTCCTTCTCGGAAACACGACCGTATATCCGATAGTCTTCCTACCAAGCATAACCTTATTCGCAGTCATCGGGACACTCTATATGCTTCTCGCAGGTAAGCCTGCAAACAGAATGGCGGTGGGGCTCTTGCCTCTGTTACTATTTTTTGGATATTACGTATTCTATGCCCTCTACTTCTCCGGTTCTGTTTTAATGGGGACCTCTGTAAGGTTTATGCTCATTACCTACCCGGCGCTTTCGATACTTGCCGCTTTTGGAGTGGCAGGAGCAGGAGAATGGTTCAGCAGGATCATGCGCAAAGGCGCCAAGGTGCGGGGATCGATCAGGGCATATGCAATCTACGCGATCATCCTGCTCTTCTTCGTCGTCCCATTTGCTTATACGATGCCCTTTTTGATGCATCCGAACTACTCTTACGCGGACGTACCGATAATACTGAACAATACCACCAGAAGCAGTCCGGCAACACTGATGAACGCGAACATCTCACTCTCATTCATTGACAACAATTACTGGCGCGTTCCGTCAAACTGCCTTGTCTTCTCCGAGGAGCCGTACCTCTGGTACGGATTAAACAGGAGCGCGACGCAGTTTGGCCTTGACAGCTTTTCCGCTGCCCCGGGAAACTACAGTTGTTATTATCTTGAGTACGGATACTGGTGCAATGCTATCCCGAGCATAATGCCGGTGTGCAAAGCCGCATTGTCGAGATTCAAGCTAAGGTTGGTGGCGTCGCAGAACGGGACAGACAACGCAACATTTGCGATATACCAGATATTCAATTACACGGGCACGTGACCCTATCTGGGACACTGGCATAGGGGGCAGGGATTTGCGAACCAGGTTGACGGAGTGAGGCAGTTGGAAAAGCAGCTGGTGAGCATAAAGGGAAAGTGCTCGGCGTGCCCGAGACGGATAAGCACCATGTTTATAGGATGAGGGTAAACGTGGACGAACTAGTCTGTGAGATAGGAAATCTGTTGCACCAATGAGTTGGATTTGGACCATAGCCTGCTGAAGGGGCACTATCTTATCACTATTATGCTCTCGTTATGCAGACTCTCAAATGCCCTATCCTGCGTCAGTAGCGTCTCGTTATTCGCGGCGCAGACCCCGAAGATCAGTAGGTCGCTGTCGCTTATCATGGTGCCTTTTGATTTTAAGTGCCTGTACGCATTAACCGAGGCCTTTATCGCTGCCTCGCTTGAGTGGTAGACATGGAGGTTCTCGAGCGCCTCTTCGAGCTTCCCCCTTCTGTGGTACTTCAGCAATTCGTACTCGTTCACGAAGGTCATCGAGAGTTCGGATGCGATATACCCGCTCACCGCCGAGACGACCTTCTCCTTGCCGTCCAGGAAGTCTATGATCACGTTTGTGTCAAGCACGACCATCTAATCACTGCGTTCGGTATTCCTCAGCCTGTCACTCTCTATCTGCCTCTTGAACTGTTCGAGGTCCTCCGACTGCGCTTTCAGCGTGCCTGCAAACCTCAGGAAGTTCCTCTTCTGCCTGGACGCGTCTACCAGTTTTAGTATGACACCCGAGAAGGACATCTTCCGGCCCTTCATCCTAGACAGGGTCTTGTAAGCTTCTTCTGATAATGCAACCTGCCTCGTCATTTTATCACAATAGTATACATATAGTATAGATATATTAATCTTTCGGATTCTTGCACTATATATCGTTAATAAGACTCGGAAAATCAGGCCTTAGTGAGTCTCTGCAGGTACTCCTGCGGGACCACGAGAGTCCTCATCGCGGACTTTGAGACCATGATCTCGATCACGTAGGCGTCTCCCCTGCTTCCAACCACTATCCCGACTCTTCCCCTGTACCTTGGGTGTGGTATGTTCTTCCTGCTACCGTGCGGCGTCACCACGACCTTGTCCCCGACGTTGAACCTGTTGATCAGCTTGGTGAGACCTAGGCTCGAGAGCGTGCCATGCCTCGAGAGGTGCCTCGACCTTCCTGAGAATAAACCGTGCGATCTTCCAGTCATGAACCTCACTTGTGTAGGATGCGCTGCCAGCCCGAGGCTGAAAGGCATAATGAGCTAGTAGTAGATGCCATATAAATATATAAATACCTTTCAGTACCATTTAAAAAGGGTAGTAAGTGATAAAATGGCAAAATCCGCAGCGAAACCATCAGGAAGGAAGGTCAGCCTCCATCCCGACTTCAAGATAGAGAATATTGTTGCGAGCGCAGACCTTGGCGTCGAGCTCGACCTTTACGGCATAGCGAAGGCATCGCCTGACGTGGACTACGAGCCCGAGCAGTTCCCCGGAGCGATATGCAAGATCCACGAACCGAAGACGGCGCTCCTTCTCTTCAAGAACGGGAAGATAATCTGCACAGGGGCGAAGACCGAGGCCGACATAAGGAAGGCCATCGACCAGGTAATAAAGATTGTGAAGAATTATATCATAGCCCCGAGAGAGTAGGCGGCAGGCTCTTTCTCATCTTTTCACAGTGGTTAGATGAAGCTGATACAGCTCAACATATGGCAGGGCATACTGATGTATCAGGCCGCGCGGTTCCTGAAGGAGGAGAGGCCGGATATACTCAACCTGCAGGAGGTCACGACCGGGGTAGGGGATTCTGACTCATACCTATTCTCTGTCCTCGAGAAGCTCAAAAGGGACTTCCCGCAGCTTAGGAACCGGTACTTCCAGCACTCCTTATCATCAAGGTACTTCGGCAAGAAGGTCTACCTGGGTAACATGATACTCTCGAGATACAGGATTAGCGGGAAGAAGTCTGTCTTCACAGAGGGGAAGCCCGAGGAGAACGTGCTTCTTGGAAAGGAGAGCCACGGGGTCTGCTTCCTCCAGCACACGAGGATGGAGACCCCCGCAGGGGTGGTGAACGACCTCAACTATCATGGCTACTGGGTACCCACCGGGAAGACGGGCAACGCAACCACGTTGAGGCACTGCAGGATGATAGCCGATTACATAGAGAGTATTGACAAGGATGAGAAGATAATACTCACCGGCGACTTCAACCTCTCTCCGCACTCGAGGTCCATGGAGATTCTCAACAAGAGGCTCACGAATCTGATAATAAAGCACGGGATAAAGACTACAAGACCTCCGATAAGGGATACGAGAACCCCGGTTGACTTCATCCTTGTCAACGGTAAAGTAAGGGTAAGGTCTTTCAGGGTTCCAATGAACGCGATAGCCTCGGACCATCTTCCGCTAATCCTCAATTTCGACTGATGCGTATACCGCAGTCGTATAGGATGTCAGATATGTTTATATAGGTTAGCCGCACTTGTATAGGATGTCCAATATATGAGGTGCATATGAATGTGCGGAATAAACGGGAACGAGATGAGGAGCTTCCTGACGAAGGAAGAGAAGATAGGCATCCTGAAGGAGTACAGGGATAACCTTGAGAAGGAGGCCAGGGGCGTCGCGGAGAGGATAAAGGAGCTCGAGAAGAACAACTGAATAATAGGCTTTTCTTTCTTTTCCTTTTCTTTTTTATTCTTCTTTTTGCATTTACCTTTCTCCTATATGTTCGTCTGCTGCATCTGAATGGCGCAGTTCGGGCAGTCCCAGACGTTCTCTCCTGCTGCAACGGCGCACGTCATGTGCGTGTACCCGCTGCACCCGTCGCAGTATAGGCACGGTCCGGTGAGCTTATCGCCGCAGACGAAACATTTAATATCGGCCATGACCGTTATGGCGCAGTAGTATTATATATTCCGTACCAATCATCTGATGTATGGAGGTAAAGCTCGGCAGCATCGGAGAGAGGGCCATAATAGAGAGGATACGCAGGATGTACGGTTATGGATGGCCCGACGACGACTGCTTCTATTTTGCCGATGGCAAGAGGTACATACTTCTGAAGACTGACTCGATCTCTGCATCCTCGCACATGCCGGATTCGGCAGACCCGGAAAGAATAGGCTACTTCTTTGCGGCGATAAACCTTAGCGACATAGCTGCCATGGGAGGCACGCCGAGATACTTCATGACCGCATTGACGATGCCGAAGAGCACCAAGCTCTCTTACCTTGGGGCCGTAGAGCGCGGAATATCGAGGTGCCTGTCGAGATACAAGACCAGGATGGGAGGAGGGGACCTCAAGGAAGGGCGCGAGATGAACTTTGCAGGGATAGTCGTTGGAGACGTTGACAGGAACAGGATGATCAGGAGGAATGGAGCAAGGGCGGGAGATCTTCTCTGCGTGACAGGGAGACTGGGGAAGAACGCTGCAGGATATTACATGTGGAAGGAGACCGGGCAGAAGAAATGGGCGAACATGCTGCTGGACGTGGAGCCGAGAATACGGGAGGGGCTGGCTCTCCATGAGATCGGAGCCACTTCGGCAATCGACTTATCCGACGGGGTGTATTCTTCAATCTCGCAGTTGAGAAGGATAAACAAGATAGGATTCGAGATAGAGTTCTCCAGGCTTCCTTTAAGCAGGGAGGCCCTCGGAGCCGCCAAGAGGCTTGGGATAGGAATCGAGGAGCTTGCACTCAACTTCGGTGGCGAGTACGAGCTGATGTTCACGCTTCCGGAGAACCGCTACGAGAGGGCAAGGTCGTACATGAAGAAGAGGGGTATGGGGATGACAGTGATAGGAAGAGTGACAAAGACTGAGAGCATATTGATAAAGGATGGAAGGAGAATCTCCATAAAGAGCAGGGGATACGAGCACTTCATGAGGAGAAGGTGAATCTATGGAGCTGAGGGGAATATACGGCATAACATCAAGGGCATTCGGTCAGTCGCACGCGGAGAGCGCGATGATATTTCTCAACGGAGGGGTCAGGATAATACAGTACAGGGAGAAGGAGGCGCCCTTCAGGGTGAGGGAGCATGAGGCGAATCAGATAAAGGAGCTCTGCAGGTCTTACGGGGCAAAGTTCATAATAAACGACAGTCTTGACCTGGCGCTCTCCGTAGGCGCGGACGGATTGCACGTGGGCCGTGACGACGTCAGGCTCGACGTTGTGAGTAGGGTCTTTAGAGGCGAGATCGTAGGGGCGTCGGCAAGCAACCAGAAGGAGGCGCTCATGGCAGACGGCGATGGCGCCACCTATCTTGGCGTAGGAACGATATACCCGACGAGCACCAAGACCGACGGCGACATAATAGGCGTTGAGGGGCTTAAGGAGATACGCAGATCCACGGGACTCCCGATCTTTGCGATAGGCGGCATAAAGCTTGAGAACCTGAAGGAGGTGCGGGAGGCCGGTGCGGACGGAGTTGCACTGATATCCGCGATTCTGGGTGCAGACAACCCCGTCGAGACTGCCAGAAAGTTCGTGAAGTCGTGGGACGACCTATCCGGGAACTAGAGCGCAACACGTATCCTTCTCTTGTAGTATCTCTCGAATAGACCTTCTACCGCTGATCTTATCTTCCCAATGTCTTCCTTAACCCTGACCGACCTGTTTCTCATCCCGGCCAGCGCCGACTCCCTCTGCGAATTCCCATGGAGCAGGTTCTCCATCTCGTGCTTCATCCTCTCAAGGTCCCTCAGCTCCGCATCGAGCGGAAGCTTGTTCGACTCCAGATCCGTTACCTCGTCAAGCATCGACTTCAGCCTTCCCTCCAGTATCTTCTCCAGGGCGTCCCTGACCTCGGACATGTTCTTTACCGCTATCGTCCCCTTCTCGACCTCGCCACTGATCTCGCCTATCTGCTTGTAGAACTCCGAGTACTTGTCTTCGTTTCGCAGCGACGACGGATCGTCCAGCAGAGGGGTGAGCTTCGGCTTGTAGAGCGAGAGGTAGTCGTGCTTCCTTGCCGGCTTTTCTATCGTGTGTATCAGTATGCCTATCTCCGAGTTTACCTCTGATATCTTCCTGTTTATCGCCTGTTCTTGTGACCTTATCGACTCTATCTTCCCGGCGAGCCCCTCGACCTCCTCCGTCTTTACCGCGTGCTGCGGCGCACCTTCGAGTTCGGCCGTGGCAGACTCGATCGTCTTTGCCTCGTCAATCAGCGCCATAAGGGCCTGTATCTTCCCCAGGGTCTCGTGGTACTCCTTGAAGTCCATGTTCCTTGCCTCGAGCTCGGTCTTGAGCATCCTCCACTGAACCTCTATGGAAGAGAACGACTTCTTGAACTTGTTCAGGTCGTTGGGATACGCGTCGAGCACCATCTTGAACTGCGCGTTTGCCTTCAGGATGTCGTTCAGGAATGCGCCGGTCCGTTGCACTACCTCGTAGTACCTGTCGTATATCGTCTCGTACCTGGCATCCTCCTTCGTGTCGTTCGATATCATGCGCGAGAGAAGATTCGAGTAGGAGTTCTTCTGGTCCTTCACGTACGTGGAGCTGGACGTCCTCACGTACTCTAGGTCCGGCTCCTTCTCGAGGTTCCTGAATGCATCGCATGCGGCCACGAAGTCCTTGACAGACGACGCTATTCCAGTGACAATGCCAGCTGCCTTTGACTCCAGCCTTGAGAGCTTCCTGTTGAACTCGTCCCTGAGCACCGGCGCCAGGTTCTCAATCGCAATCGATTCGGGCTCCTTGCCGGCTTTTCTATCGTG
>JAJZKF010000088.1 GCA_021804305.1 Microcaldota archaeon
GCTGATGAAATGCGGCAGTTCTGAAAAACAGTCAAATTTGTGGGCATGGCCGGATTTTAGAACCCCACTTGTCGCCGTAAATTGGATTTGCAGGGGGAGAGATTTGAACTCTCGCATCCACAAAGGAAACGGGTCCTAAGCCCGTCGCATTTGGCCAGGCTCTGCCACCCCTGCAGGTACAGGAATATAACCCGAATCAACATATATAAATCTGCAGCGGCACAATAGCCTTTATTGTATCTTTATGATAACTGCAAAATACGTTAAGGAGCATCTTGAAGAGATAAGGAAGTCGCTTGCATTGAGAAAGAGCGATTATCCGATAGATGAGCTGCTCAAGCTTGACGAGGAATCAAAAAGGATAAGCTTGGAGTCGCAGGAGCTTAGGAAGCTGCGCAATGCAGGAAGCCTGGAGATATCCGAGATGAAGAAGGAAGGAAAGGAAATTGGAAAGGACAGGGTGGACGAGCTCGCCAGGATAAAGGGCAGAATAGACGAGATGGATGCAAGGCTGGGAGCATACTCGGAAAGGATTGACGATATCCTGTGGAATATGCCTAACATACTGCACGAATCTGTGCAGTATGGAAAGGACGATTCGGAGAATATAGAGGTACGAAAATTCGGCAAGGTGCGCAGCGACAAATCAGCCATGGGCCACGAAGAGGCGCTGACAAGGCTGGGACTGCTCGACATAGAGCAGGCTTCGCGCGTTTCAGGATCGCGGTTCTTCTACATGAAGGGCGAGCTTGCGCTGCTGGAGCAGGCGCTTATAGCCTTTGCCATAAAGGAACTTACAGGAAAGGGATATACGCTGATAGCTCCGCCAATGATGATGAGGCGCGAGTACTACCGCGGGGTGACTGCGCTTGGCGATTTTCAGGAGATGCTTTACAAGGCGGGCGAGTCTGACGATGCCAGGAATGCAAACGCCAATGAGCGCGTGGAGGAGGGGCTGTTCATGATAGGAACTTCCGAGCACCCAATAGCTGCAATGCACGCGGGCCAGACCTTCTCCGCAAAGGACCTGCCGAAGAAGTACATCGGATTTAGCCCGTGCTTTAGAAGGGAGGCGGGGGCGCACGGCAAGGATACAAAAGGCATATTCAGGGTGCACCAGTTCTATAAGGTTGAGCAGTTCGTGTTTTCGGCGCAGGACTCGTGGCGGTTCTTCGACGAATTGATCGCGAACGCAGAGGAGCTTTACAGGAAGCTCGAACTCCCGTACAGGATAGTGAGCATCTGCACCGGGGACATAGGCACAGTTGCGGCAAAGAAGTACGACCTGGAGGTGCATATGCCGTTCCAGGGAGCATACAGGGAGATGGTGTCCTGCTCGAACTGCACTGACTGGCAAGCTATGAGGCTTGACATAAAGTATGACGAGGGAGGGGAGAGGAGGTATGCGCATACGCTTAACTCTACTGCGATAGCCACGAACAGGACGCTTGTGGCAATAGTTGAGAACTATCTTTGCGACGACGGGTCAATAACTGTGCCTAAGGCGCTCGTGCCTTACATCGGGAAGGAAAGGATAGGGTAGCTGGTGCCTTATGAAGAATGAATACAATATACTTAGGGAGATAAAGAGGCTTAAGTCTATACGCGGCTATGGAACTGAATTGATAAGCGTTTACGTGCCTGCAGGCTACCAGATCTCGGATGAGATTGCAAAGCTGCGCGAAGAGCACAGCCAGTCATCAAACATAAAATCCAAGTCGGTGAGGAACAACGTGCAGAGCGCGCTTGAGAAGATAATGCAGTACCTTAGGCTTTACAGGGAGACGCCCAAGAACGGGCTTGCCATATTCTGCGGCAACGTATCGGACAACCCGGGCAAGGTAAACATAGAGCTGTTCTCCATGGAGCCGCCCATGCCGCTCAAGGTGAACATATACAGGTGCGAATCGACTTTCCTGCTAGACCCTATAGAGGAGATTGTCGGCGCAAGGGATACGTATGTCCTGGTAGTGCTTGACGGCAGGGAAGCAACGATAGCCACGCTGAAGGGGTCGCACATACAGGTGATAAAGAAGCTAAACTCAATGGTTCATGCCAAGGTCAGGAAAGGCGGGCAGTCTGCAAGGAGATACGAGAGGGGGATAGAGGAGAGCATAGGGGAGTACCACAGCAGGGTCTCGGAGATAGTGAACTCTGTGTTTGAGTCAAGCCAGTTCAAGATAAAGGGGGTAATAGTAGGCGGGCCGGGGCCGACCAAGGAGGGCCTTGTAAAGCAGAACTCTTTCAACTACCAGATAAAGATACTTGGGGTTTACGATACGGGATACACGGACGAGTTCGGGCTGCACGAGCTTGTTGAGAAGGCGTCGGACCTGCTCAAGGAGCAGGAGGCGGTAAAGGAGAGGAGGGTAATAGAGAGGTTCATGCAGGAGATAGTGCGAAAGAACCTTGCGGTCTACGGATACGAGGATACGAAAAAGGCGCTTGAGGCAAACCAGGCCTCGACGCTTATAATAAACGACAGCGTGGAGATACGGGAGATAACATACAAATGCAACTATGACAATTCCGTATTCAAGGTGGTGGAGCATTCGGGGCACGTTGAGGCAAAGCACCTTGAGGACGGAGGCACGCTTGAGGTCGTCTCTGACAAGGACATGATAGAGGAGCTTATAGGCATGGCGGACAATAAAGGCGCTGAGACTGTTTTCGTATCAAGCGAGAGCTCTTACGGGAAGGAATTTCTCATGGGATTTAAGGGCATAGGCGCTTTGCTGCGCTACAAGAGCTGATGCCTAACTGCCACTATTCGCCAAGACCCGGGCAGGTTTTTAAAGCTTGTTATTTAATCACTATTGCTTTTGAATTCTGGGGATTAGATGGTTGAAAAAAGGGCCTTTAGCCTGTATGACATGGAGCAGTTCATAAAGGAGGCCGGAGCTGAAAAGGTGACTGAGGACGCGGTAAGGGTGCTTGAGAAGGAGATAGAGAAGCTTGCAAGTACCATAGCCAAGAATGCAATGGTATACGCAGGTCATGCCGGAAGGAGGAAGCTTATACGCTCATCGGATGTGATACTTGCAAACGACTCCGATGCTGATTACTACAGGAAGCCCAATACCTTGAGAAGCAGCGCAAGGACCACGAAGGCGGCTTCGAAT
>JAJZKF010000008.1 GCA_021804305.1 Microcaldota archaeon
CCATGACATCACTACTTGTATATCGACCTGTAAACGTTGTTTGAATCGTCGGTTATGACTATGCACTCCCCTTCACACTCGACAAGGCACGCCTGGCATAATATGCATGCCGGGCCGGATACTCCAACAGATATTCCGCCGCTGTGAGACTCGTACTTGTCAGCGAAGTGCCTGTGCCCGTCCTGTACTCCAGACCATTTCTGCACCAGCGCAGGATCGTTGCTTCCCTTCCACTTGTCATTTTCAGGGGCTACATCGTTGTTAACTTCTGGCGAATCCCTGTCTTTCATCTCGAATACCGCGACGGGGCATACATCAAAGCAGTGCGCACATCCGGTGCACTTTGGCTTCTCAACATAGACTTGCATGTTTACACCAATCAATATCTATCGAAAGTTAGCTGGAACAACCTTATAAAGCTGACTGTCGCTTCGTGCAAAAGCGAACGTATCAGGAGGTTGTTACCGATACGTCACGTATCAGAACACTAGGCATAGTATAATATGTGCCTTCGCTCTCCCAGGAGGTTGACTGCCGCATGTCCATTGCAGCGCATTCGGCATTACCCATCATCCTCAGCATATTGTCGCTTATGCGCACACCTATGAAAGAGCCAATCTTCTTTACCTGCCTTATAGCGAATTTTGGCTCCCCGTCCTCAACGTAGAATGTGAGGTCGCGCGGAACTGTGGAGAAATCGCCGGTGAGGTAATTGCTGAATCGTGTATACCATGTGTTGGTCACCAGAAGCCCTTTGCGCATCTCTCCGAGAAGGGCGTGAACATCATTCACGGTCTTCCTGTGCCGGAATAGCAGGGTGTTTGGGCGGGGAGAGACAAGACCCGCGTTCCCAGTGCTCTTTGTTCCGTATTTCTTTGCTGTTGAACTGTTATGCAGGTAGTTCTTTAGTACGCCGTCCTTTATGACAGCAGTGCGCTGTGTGGGATATCCTTCGTCATCGAAAGCTGAGAAACCAACACCGCCGCGCTCTGCCCCTGAGTCATACACAGTCACATTGCTATCTGCGACTTTTTGGCCTAGCTTCCCGCCAAGGAAGCTGCCCGTCTCCACGCTTGATATGCAGGCTTGGGAGGTGACATTTGAGAGAAGCGAGCCGCCAGGTGACTGCAAGTATACGACATCGTACTTTCCAGGGCGTATCTTTCCTGTGCTCTTTGCAGCCGAAAGCATCTCTGAGGCGTTCCTTCCGAATCCCTCAAAGTCGTTTCCCTTCAGGCCGCGCGATACCAGGAAGTCCTGGAAGGATGTTTCCTTTCCGATGACACGTATGGAGGCGCCTACAGCAGGATAGCTGCCCTTGCCGTAAAGCCCGTTGCTTGTGTAGAGTTCGTAATCAGACATGCTCATATGAACTGTCCCGGCGATCTCAGCGGAGCGCGAGATGGACGCCCCGGAGAGCATGGATTCTGCTATATCGACAAGAGCATCCTGTCCATAATCCCGCATCTCAACCGGGACTTTCCCTCCGCGGGCATATTCGAATGGCCCTTCGGCTATGCCACGGTAATCTTCCTTTGCAGCGATGAAACGCATCTGCTGCCTTGCAAGGCGTATACTATTCAAAGCATCGTCGCGGGAAGGGTTCTGTATGTCTGCAAAGAATATCCTGTTCTTGCTTGTGACGAAAAGCGTCGCGTATGAATATCTCTTCTCGACAATCGAATCGATCCCAGAGTTGGCTAGCTTAAGATAGCTTGAGTTCTCGGCAGACACTGTTGCTACCGCCTCGTCGAATCCGCTGCGGATCGCCATCCTCACTATCTCTTCAGCGTGCATATAATCACTTGAACGAGAGCAGCATGTGCGGGCCGCCCATAGTCACAGGCATTCCCTGAAGCGGCTCCCCTTTGCCGCAGGAGCCCATGTACAGGGAGAGATCATTAGCGACTAACCTAACCGCATTCCAGAAGTCTGATGTGCGGGCCTCGAGCAGATAGTTTTTCACAGGCTTCTCCTGGCCACCTTTGCTTATGAGGTATGCCTCGTTTCCCTGATATCTGGCAAAGCTGCGGGTGTCATCTATGTTCCATTCGGTATAGCTTCGCAGGTATACGCCCTTTCCAGCCTCCTGCATAAGCTCGTCGAGAGAGCATCTCCCGGGAAGCAGATAGGTGTTAGACATGCGTATAAGTGGCTCGTTTGAGTACGAGTCGCTGCGAGAGGAGCCGTTGGAGCTTCTTCCGAGAGCGGCTGCGAACTCGCGGTTCAGCAGCAGCTCATTCTGCATGCCACTCTCGACAATCTTCTTTGCTTTGGCCTTGACACCCTCGTCATCGTACCCAAGGAAGCCATAAGAACCCTTTACAGATGGATCGTCGAGTATCGTGACGCATTCACTAGCAACCCTGCTCCCAAGATTGCTTTCCGAGAGGTAGCTGGTGCCTGCCTGTGCTGCCTCCCTGCCGAATATCCTGTCCGCTTCATTCGCATGACCTACGCTCTCATGGACGGCTATGCCGCATATTTCAGGAGAGATGACCACATTGCGTATTGATCGCAGCTCCTGGCGAGGCAGGTTTATTCCTTTTTCAAGAACCTCGTGTAGACGCTTGGATTCATCCGCTATCTGCTCTGAAACATCCTCCTTTCCAAAGAGCTCGTATCCCCCCGTGCCGCCGATGTTCAGGTATCTCTGCCTTGTTTCTGATCCGTGCGCCACAGTTATCACTGCGAATATGTTAACGTAAGGCACTTCGGAGATCACTTCGCTGCCTTCGCTGTTTAGGAAGTAATCCTTCGTCCTGCCTGTTGAACCGTAGAAGCTTTTGAAGCGGAGGTATTTTATTTTACTTGCATCCCTGTCAAGAAATAGGAGGTCCTTGAGCAGGTTCCCATCCTCCAGCTTTTCCTTCTCGCGCACTGCAATGCGGGCTCTTGCCCTGGGTTCTTCCGAGAGCGATGTCTTCCTGCCGGAAAACGGCGCCTGCCGCCCGGCCATTGCGGATATCGAAGGCTTGGAAAGATCGTTGGTTGAGAAAGAGTAGAGCATCCCTTTTTTAATCATCCTGAGCCGGATGCCCTTGTCTGTGGAGTGCGCAGAGCCGTTGGCAAGACCCTGTTCTACGGCTACGGAATCAGAGTAAGAATCCTCGAGATAGGCCTCCGCATACTCGGCCCCCAGCCTGCCGGCTACGCTGAGTGCGTATTCGGCAAGAGCGCGGAGGTCTCCTTCGGAGACGGACCCCATCTGCTCAGCCGAAGAGGCTTGCGAGTCCGCCTGCGGCTTGTTCTTCGCTCATCTTCTCTTCGTGCTCTTCCTTCTTCGCTTCCTGTTTTGCTGCTGGCGCTGCGGCCTGAGGCTGCGCGACCTGCGCTGTCTGGGCGTTCTTTATGACATCCTTTATGTTGACGCCCTTCAGGGAATTTACTACAGCCTTGGCCATAGCCTCATCAGGCTGAAGCCCTGCAGCTTTGACAACTCCTTCTATGTTCGACTCGGTTATCTCCTTTCCGGCTGCATCCAGCAAGAGGGCAGCGTATATGTACTCCATTTTTACACCTTCAATATATAATTTACTCTTCCTTCTTTATAAGTGCATTCAGCGCGCTCGCCTGAAGCGATGCGATGCCTGCGAGCTTCTCTGATACACCCGTATCGTACACCTTGGCTTCGACCCCGAGGCCTACTGCCGATACAAAAGCCTTCGCTATGAACTCCCGTATGTTGTATTCGGTAGGGAATCCTGTCTCGAGCGTTAGGCCGTACGCAGCGGAAAACGCCCGGGATATCTCACCGGTTACGTATGCCGTATTTACCTTAAGTATATCCTCAGTGAATGTGAGTCCCCCGTTACTGAGCACGCTGACCCTTCCCTTCGCCTCAAAAGGCAGTATGTCAAGCATCTTCAGTGCCTTAGAGACCGCAATGGATATTTTTGTACCTTTTGAAACAATAACCTTGCTCTTGCCTATGACCACCTTTCCCTTCTGTATCTGCACGTCTATTCCGGCGGCCTTGAGGTCAGTGACAGCCTGCCCAGGAGCTATGGCAGTCTCTCCGGACTCTACGCTGATGTCCTCCGGGGAAACCTGGCCTGGCTTTGCTATAAGCTTTATGCTGTTGCCGCTTATGCTGCCGTAAAGGTCGAAAGGATCTGCATCGGAAAGTATAAGTGCCACATTGCCTTTCACGCTTCCGGAAAGGGATTCGAAGCCGGCACCCTCAAGCGCCTTTGACAGGAGGTTCTTCCTCATCACATAGAGCTTTGAGTTAGGCTTTATATCATTCCTTATCTTCTGCATCAGCCGGTCAGGGAGCGAATCTATGGGCATTATGCCAACGGTCTTACTGCCCTTTATCTCCTTGCTTATGCGCTTTACAAACTCTATCTTCTGCGATTTGAGCATCATTGATAAAACCTTACATGAATTTTATCGGCTTTGACATAGTCAGCTTTACGTAAACCGAGCGTATATGGTTCTGGCCGACCTTCTTGGATATTCCTCCGACAACCTCCAGTATGTTGTCGTACAGCTCCTTTGCCTGCATGTCCTCGGCTCCTACAACCGTGTGAACAGTAGGGAGATACTTCCCCTTGCTCTTTATCTCGACGCGCCTGGTGAGGTCCTTTGCCGCTGCTCCAGGAGTTGCTCCAGAGAGAAGAGGTTTCGGCATCTTGCCCCTCGGACCTAGGAACTGACCCATCGCCTTGGCTATTGAAGGCATCATGCTTGCCTGCGCCAAGAGGTCGTAATCGAGAAGAGAGTTGAGCCTTTTCTGATCGTGAGCAATCTTGTCCATCTCGGCCGCGTCTGCTACCTCTATCCCGTTCTTTGCAGCATCCTCGACAAGGTTTCTGTCTGTTGCAAATAGCAGTATCTTCCGTACCTTGCCCTTGCCGTTAGGCAGGTTTACATCCATGTTGAGCCTGTTGTCCTGCTTGGAGAAGTCAAGACCGCGGAAATTTACGGCAAGCTCAACACTCTGCCTGAATTTGCGCTTGCCCTTGTTCTCTTCGATAAACTTTGAAAAGTCTTCTATTCCTATTGCCATGTAGATCCCTCCTGCAATGCTGCAGTCCGCACGGGAAAACAAGTTACAGTACTAACAATAACTTTGGTATACTTATGCGTGTTAATGTTTAAATAGCTTTGTAAAGCTCCGCGTACAGACAGGGCCTACGAAACTCTTAAAAGATTAATCAAGCATATCCTATCCATGGGTAATCTCTTCCCGGTGGAGGCCGGGATAAGCCAAGTCAGGGGAATAGTAAGGCTGATCAAGGAAAATGACGGGTCAATGTCGATATCGAAGCTTGCCGAGGAATCGGAGGAGGATATCGATGACCTTCTGCCGCTCATAGACGCGTGCGAGATCCTTGGCTTTGCAACAGTAGAGAATTCCAGGATAGAGATAACCGACAGGGGAAAGAAGCTTGTCACTTCAGGCCCGCTGAGAACCATAAGGACAAGCCTTGTCGAGATCGAGCCTTTCAAGAGCGTGATCAAGGCGCTTGGCGAAGGAAGCATGAGCACCGAAGAGCTCGCGGTTCTCCTCAAGTCAAAGAGGATAGTCCTGCATGAAGATCATTCCAGCAACATGGCAGCGCTGAGGAAGGTGCTAAGGAATTGGGGAGTCAGGACAAAACTCATAAGCTATGACGAGGAAGAAGACAGGTGGAGCATAAAGAGAAAAAGCTCCTGATAAGACTAGTCCTTTGCCAGGACCGCGTACACGCTGTCCATGTTCTTCAGGAATTCCCTGCCGTGCTTGTTCCGCGGCTGCTTCATGCGGAGGTCCTTTACCGCCTTCACGTAGGCGGGCTTTTCCGAGAGTATGACAACTTTGTCGGAGAGCTCTATCGCTTCCTCGACATTGTGCGTAACCATTATTACCGAGTGCACCGGCAGGTCCTCGTTCTTAAGCATGAAGAGTATATCATTGCGCAGTGTGCCTGCGGTAAGCTCGTCGAGAGAGCTGAACGGTTCGTCCATAAGAAGCACGTCGGGGTCCGAGGCTATGGCTCGCGCTATGCCGACCCTTTGCTTCATCCCTCCGCTGAGAACGTTTGGATATGCGTCCTCGAATCCGATTAGGCCGAACTTGTCCAGAAGGAGCAGCGATCTCTTTCTCTTCTCCTCTTCGGTTATGTCCATAAGGGAGAAACCCAGCTCGACATTCTGAAGGTTTGTGAGCCATGGGAGCAGGGCAAAGTCCTGGAACACGAAGGAGAGGCCCTTCGTAGGGCCCTTTACATCGTTGCCCATGTAGAGCACCCTGCCCTTGGAAGGTTTTATCAGACCGGCTATTATCCTTAGCAGCGTGCTCTTTCCGCAGCCGCTGGGGCCGAGTATGGAAACAAACTCCCCCTTATCAACGGTGAACGAAACCCCGTCGATGACCTTCGCTGCGCTGGAGTACATGAAAGAGATATCGTCGACTTCTACCATCCTCATGCATAGCACCGCGGGTTTTTATCTCGTAAGTATCTCTTCTGCTTTTTATCTCTTGCGCCTATTTTATATTTTTGCATAGCGACTGCCTACCTGTATATCCTTGACATCCTCTTGTAACTCCTTTTCCATAGAAGAGAGTTAACTATAACTACCATTGCGGCAAGATTCACCAGGGCGAGGAAGAGCAGAGGTAGATTGTTGCTTGCGAATGAAGTGTCAAGGAGCTTGCCTATCCCCAGGCTGACTCCGGAAACGCCAGAGCCGTAATACTCTGCGACGATGCTTGCGTTCCACTCCGCGGCTATCGCAGTGACCCCTCCGGTGAGTATGCCTGGCACTATGGCCCTGACGTACACTTTCTTCCATGCGGCCAGGCCTTTCAAGCCGAAGATGCGCTTGACCTCCAGGATGTTTGCCGGGAGAAGCTTTGAAGCACTCATTATGCTGAATATCAGGTACCATATGCCGCTGATTATGAATATCAGGAATGCTATTATCTCGCTGTGATATGGAGACTTGCCCATCATGGCGACTATCGCGGGCAGCAGTATTGTTGCAGGTATTGAAGCGATGACCTGAAAGAGAAGGATATAGCTCGAGCTCTTCTTAGTGAAAAATATAAGGTACACGCACAATGGCACCGATATCGCCAGCGATACCGCGAAAGCGATCCATACGCGAAGTATGGAGAAAACAAAGTTGCGGAGTATCTCGAGCTCGTACAGCACCAGGTACTTTACTCCGGCTATGGCGATGATCATCAGGGCAAGCGTAATCAGCACGTATTTTAGGCGCCAGCTCTCCTGCTTCTCGGCAGGAGAAGCCGATCTGCTTGCGATTATCTTCTCCTGCCTCCTCGGTCTGTTGAGCCTGACGCGGATGCGCTCGGTTCCTGGAGGCTCGAGGTACTTGAAGAGCCTGACGGCAGCATTGCGCAGATAGGTGTTTGTGGTCTTGCGCTGGACAGACTGTCTGGTGTATCTGTTTGCATAGTTCTCCAAAGGGCGGAAAAGCAGGAATCGGGTTGCTATCACGAATAGTATGAAGAAGATTATGCCTAGCGCATAGCCCAGCGTGTTCCCAGTGGCAGCATAGCAGGTAAGCGCCACGCCTATGCCCGTTTTAACAGAGTATATTCCTGCGGTGTTTCCCGCTATCTGACACGCGTCTGTACCTACAGAGAATATCTCGCTTGTGACAAGATAGAACAGCCCTATGGACCATGAGAGCATGGACTGCTCCACCACATAAGGCAGACTCGCTGGAAAAAAGATCTTCTTAAGCCTGCGCCATGTGCTAAGGTTGTAAAGATCCGCAAGCTCTATGTACTCCTTAGGTATGGAATTCAGCGCCTCGTAGACGCCGAATATTATGTTCCAAAGCATGCTTGTAGTTATAAGAAAGATCACGGCAAGCTCTATGCCTACGAACCCGGGTATCAGGGCTATGAATATGTATATCACGAAAGGGAAGAATGAGAGTATCGGCAGTGTCTGGAATATGTCTATTATTGGTATTATGACCTTCTCTGCGCGCTTTGATGTCGCTGCGTATATGCCGACGGCTATTCCGAGCAATACGGATACCCCGAGTGCTATGAGCATCCTGCTCCACGAGAATACCAGATTTACCAAGATGCTTGCGATAAGGCCGGCGAGTCCGGTTGCATCCATGAAATAACTTCTGCCTCTGGGGTAATATAAGCTTTGCTGATTTCTTTGAGCGGCGCGCCTGCCTGCTCCCTCCGGAACAGGAGCTTACGGAAAGACTAATATAATTTTATGCTGAATTCTTGGAGGGGATCTGCGGTGGTGGGTAAGTCATACGTAGGCACAGGCAGGCACAAGTATGGCAGAAGAAGCATAGTTGATACGGAAAAGAAGCGAATGATAAACAGTACTGCGGTGCATGCCAGAAGGAATGCGTTTGCACCTAGGAGGGAACATATGAAGCTACTCCTTCGCAGGGAAGAAAGGAGCCTTGAAGAAATATTGATCGATGAAATCCTCGGCGGCGCTGGCAATGGAAGGAGGTGCGGACCTGGCATACATGAGATATTATACTCGGCTTCGCCAGCGATGAATGCGTTGGGATACGGGCGCGGCTTCTACATAGGCGGCGTTCTTTACTCGAGGGGGGGCAGGCGCGGCATAAGAGTGCTTGACACAATGCTGGCAAGGGCCGGGATGGGAGGCCTTCTTTATTATCCCTTCAGGGAGCTTGCCGTTGTTAAATCCACTTCACAGGCAAGGGCATTTCCTGCAGGTCCCGGACTGCATTCGTACGAAGCAGGAGTGATAGCGGGCTATTTCTCTGCAAGTACAAGCAGGATGATGAGCGCGGAAGAATCGGAATGCAGGTATGGTGGCGGCACTGCGTGCAGGTTCGAAATAAAAAGAGTGACTGCGGAAAGACACAGTAGCGAATGTATCTCGCCTTACGAATTGGTTGGAGCAGCTGCCGCTTCGGTTATGACGTGCGGTGATGGATGCTCTGCGGACGAGGAATATTCTATACTCTCAGTAATGCCGTTGCTCAGAAGCGAGGCGCTTGAGGGTGCTTCGGGGCTATCCTTCGCAGTGGGGAGCAAACTTGCAGAGATGGCAGGCGAAAACGATTGGGAAACGGTAATTGATAGCGCGGCGCGGTTCTTCGGGCTTAAGCATGGAAAAGTTATTAAGGGTGTAGGCAATAAAAAGTCATCAGTGCTGCTAAGGTATGGCCCCTGCAATTCCGATGAAGCCTTCGTTGATATATCATCAGCGATGTTCGTCGGCTTTTTGAGCAAGGCCTTCGGGTCCAAGGTAAGGATGAGGAAGTGGCTCGATGCCAAGGGCAGGTACGCTGTGAGGCTTACCACGCAGAACCAATGATATTGCCGGCTGGTGTTTGAATGGGTTTGGAAAAATTGGATCCTATACTTAAGTTCGTGCCCGGTATAAAGAAGCCATCCAAGCCACTCTCCTTCAGGGAGAAGCTGAAGTGGACAGCGATAATAATGTCGGTCTACTTCCTTATGTTCAGCACGCCGGCATTAGGTGTCAGCGTTCCGGCGATAAACAGCTCCCTGTTCACGCTTGTTAACACGATATTCGCGGCAAGGTTTGGAACGCTGGTCACGGTAGGAATAGGCCCAATTGTACTCTCGAGCATAGTGCTCCAGATGCTGCAAGGCGCGGGAGTTATAAAGATGGACCTCAATGACGTCGAACAGAAGGGCAGGTTCCAGGCGATACAGAAACTGAGCGCGATAGCAATCGCATTCATAGAGGCAGTGATTTTCACAAACCAGCTGGTAGTGAACCAGGCCCTGATACACGAAGTCAACGGAGCCGTCTCTCCTCTTCTCTTCACTGCCGTTGCGGTGCAGATAGCGCTTGCCGCGATAGTCATAATCTTCCTAGACGAGAGCATGGTGAAATACGGGATAACATCCGGGATAAACCTATTCATAGCAGGGGGCATAGCTTTCGCGATAGTCAGCGGTACAGCAACAGTGCTGTTGCCCGCGGCCGCGCATGCGATAGGGAGCGGGAAGAGCACGGGAATACCGCTTGCGATAGAAAGCTTTGCGCCGCTGCTCTTCACGGTGGTTGTGTTCTTGATAAGCATATACATACTTGACATGAAGGTCGAGCTTCCGCTTGTCTTCAGCCAGTTCAGGGGAGTCGGAGGCAGATTTCCGATTCCCTTCCTTTACGTAAGCGTGCTGCCAGTCATACTGGCAGTATCGCTTACAGCAAGTCTTGGAGTATGGTCCAGGGTCGTTGCAGGCTACTGCGGGCCGGGGGTGAGCATAGTGCGCTTCTTCGCGTATTACGTTACCCAGTGCAACCCGAGCGCGGCAGGCACGCAGGGGTCATCAGTCATAGCAGGAGGTCTTTTCTACCTTTTGCAGCCATTACAGGAATCGCCGTACGGTGCAGGGGTCGGGGTGGATTATAATTCGTACTTTTACCAGATAGGAACATCGACGAGTCCGCTTTACATACCGGGAAGCCAGGTACCTATCCTGATACCGGAGTGGGCCCACTTCGTGATATACACCATAATGCTCATAGTGCTTTGCGTGATATTCGGCAAGTTCTGGGTTGAGATGACAGGGCAAAGTCCCAAGAACATGGCGGAGCAGCTGCAGGACGTGGGATGGCAGATACCAGGATTCAGGAGGGATCCGCGCATAATAGAGAACGTTCTCAACAAATATCTCCCCACCATAACCGTGCTGGGCAGCATAACTGTTGCGCTGGTAGCTGCCTTTGCGTCGCTGACAGGAGCCATAGGAAATGGCATGGGAATACTCCTTACGGCAGGCATAATGTATGCGGTCTACCAGCAGATGGAGCAGGAGAATATGATCAAAGGATATCCTGCCCTTGACAGGCTGCTCTCCTAATCTAATCTCCTGTAGGATGGTCCAGATAGCGGAATGTAAGGAATAAGAAGCATTGTCTTTCTTCTTCAATAATGACCCATTGGAAGATGGGCGAGTGATGTTGCATGCTTGCCGTAGGAAACGAATTTAGCGTGCTTAGGACAGTGGTAGGCATAAGCGTGCTTGTGCTTTTTGCCCGGCTCTTCGCCGGACTGATGGCAAGATTCAAGCTCCCGGAGATAGTCGGAGAGATACTTGCAGGAGTTGTCCTGGGTCCGTACGCCATTGGAGGCATTATAATACTCTTCGGCAAGCCACTCATAGAGCTGAACTCCCTCTTCCTTGCGTTCGCAGCGATAGGAGGGATAATAGTACTTCTTTATGCAGGGCTTGAATTCACGCTCAAGGACCTGGTAAACGCCGGATTGCCCGCTTTCGCCATAGCCCTCTTCGGTGTCGTGGTGCCTTTCGTACTTGGCTATTACGCCACAGTATTTTTCGGGCTGGGAGGGCAGTCTGCGCTAATAGTTGGGGCTACGCTCACTGCAACTAGCATAGCAGTGACCGTTAGTGTGCTCAAGGAGCTGGGCATCGGGCGCACTAATGAAGCGAAGATGATGATAAGCGCCGCTGTTGTTGATGACATACTGGGATTGGTGGTCCTCTCCGTAGTTGTTGCCGTAATACAGAGCAATTCCGCACCTTCCGTTCTCTCAGTAGCAGGCACTGCGGTAGATTCATTCCTGGTATGGGCCATTGCGTTATTCGGGGCCGTGCTTCTCGTGCCGCGCGCACTCTCTCTGTTAGGAAGATCTAAGACCGACGGCACAGTTGAAGCAGGAATGACAGGGATAACGTTCGGGCTCTCTGCTTTCGTAGGGATATTCGGACTGTCGCCTATGATAGGCTCGTTCATAGCAGGCATGGCTTCTTCGGAGTCGGCATACAGGAACAGGATTAAGGAATTCGTCTCTGAGCTGAGGCTCATATTCGGGCCTCTTTTCTTCGCGGTGATAGGAACCTACCTTAACATAGGCGAGCTCTCGTTTGCGGACACAGGTCTTGTAGCAGTTCTGATAATAGTCGCGGTTGCTGCCAAGTATATCGGATGCGGACTTCCGGCCTCAATCTTCCTCAAGGATGCGAAGAAAGGAAGCCGAGTGGGGTATGGAATGATCTCAAGGGGCGAGGTAGGATTTATAGTCATAGGCATAGCGCTTACATCGCAGGCAATATCGGAATCCACGTATTCGGTGCTGCTCTTGGTTCTGATCGCCACAACAGTTCTCTCGCCGATAATGCTTAAGAGGGCATACATAGGGGAAAAGCGCAGGATCTTTGCTTCGTAGCATAGGACAAAGTATATAAGTTTATAAGCAGGAAGGCTAGCATGGCAAAGAAACCTTACGTAATACTTATAGCATCGCAGAAAGGAGGAGTCGGGAAAACGACCGTTGCGGTTAATCTGGGCACCGCGCTGAAATACCAGAAGTATGATGTCCTTCTGATAGACACTGACAGGGCCACATACAGCATAAGCGAGCATCTTGGCATAAATGGGATAGATAACAGCTATACAAGGGCGCTTAACGGCGAGATAGATGCAAAGGAAGCGGTATTCTCGTATGAGCCCCTCGACCTAAACCTCATACTCGGAGGGCAGGATGACGACGAGAAGGATGTGAATCCGGAGAAGCTCAATAGATTTTACGCGCAGGTAATGAAGCTCGGCTACGATTTTGTAATAATAGACTGCCACCCGGGGCTTTTTGAAGAACCTCTATCGAAGTATATAAACGACGTTGCCATACTTACCACACCGGATGCTACTTCGGCGAAGAGCAGTGCGAAGCTTGCAAAGTACTGCGAAAGACAGAAATTGACCCATAGGCTGGTGATAAACAGGTCGGGTTCAAGCAAATTTGAATTAGCAAGCGAGGATATCGAGAAACTTTACGGTGATGTAGTTTCGGTCGTCATACCTGAAGACCAGATAGTACAGGAAAGCGCAAGGAAGCACAAACCGGCGTACATGATAGATAGGGGCTCCACCTTCTCACTGGCGATAGAGGAGCTTGCAAGAACCTATGTGCTCAGAGTGGGAAAGCCGGAGAGTCAAGGACCTGATGCGGATAGAGAGGAGAGAAAATCATTCTTTGAAAAGCTGGGAGGATGGACTCTCGGATCCAGATGAATTCCTGCAGTTTAGCCAGGAGTGGCTTGACCGTGTCGCACCGCTGTTTGCCCATTGTTTTTCTTATGCCCCAACCAGTGACGCCGCAGGCGTAAACATAAGGATTGCGCCGCTCGCAAATGCTATTATACCGAGAGCGGCGGCGAGATACACTATCTTTGACCTTCCCGCGATCTTGATAAGAAAGTCTATGATGAACAGGCTCATTATTGCAGAAACTATTATCGCAATGACAAGGCCCGTGAGGCTCATGCTCGATAGCGCTGCAGAAACGCTGTGATGGCTTGCTATCAAGGTAAGCCCGAATGCCGCTATTGCTGCGAATATGCCTATCAGGAACGAGAGCCTGAATGCCTCGTCAGGCTCTATTTTCATAAGCAATAGTGTGCTTGTGGTTATCCCGGATCTGCTTACGCCGGGAAGAGCGGCTATCCCCTGCACCGCGCCTATTATCAAGTAGTCCTTGAACTTCAGGCTCTCGAATGTCCGGATGTTTGATCCTTCTCGCTGCTTCATGCGGGAATGCCTGATCAGAAACGCGTCTGCTATGAGGACAAGGCCTATTATCATCATCGGGGCGCCGAGAGGTATGTTCTTGAAAGACGAGGCTGCGAGGTATAGCGGGGCGCCTATTATGCCAGTCATTAGCGTGGCTATGAATACATAGGTAAAAAGGCTCTTCTCGTGCGCGGATCCCTTTAAAGCGAGCACTCTGAGGAGGGAGAGCAGCTCCTTCCTGAAGTATACTATTGCGGCAAACGTCGTCCCTATCTCCATGAAAAGCCCGAATGCATAAGCCTCGGAATATGTCATATGGAAGAGATAAGCAGAGGCCAGCAGTATCTGGGTCTTGCTGCTTATCGGAAGCCATTCGGATACGGCCTGCACTACGCCTATTATTACTGAGTATACCAACTGGAGTATAGAGAACATGTTTTCTTTTCTGAACGAAACTATATAAGCGTGAGTGCCTCCCTCTATAGGATTATGCTTGCGGTGTTTTGCAGGGCTTTTGATGCAGGAAAACGGCGGCGTAGCGGGGCGGCGTTGGCATGCGGCTCCCCTATTCGC